>NZ_FXBA01000023.1 GCF_900177705.1 Fibrobacter sp. UWB15 | reverse complement strand
TGTAAGCTTCCCCATAATTAGGACTGTTCATAACTAGACAAATGGCAATTCTGCCTGCGTCAAAATGCTACCTTTGGTAGCAAAGGAACAGCCATGAAGAAACTGACTCATTCCGAATCGGAAATCGTCAAAAGCGTAAACGAACTTGAAGCCGGAGTGTCTGCGGACGAAATCTGCAGGCGTCTGAACGTATCTAGGGCCACGCTCTATCAATGGAAACGGAAGTACGGCGGTCTCGAGGTTAGTCAGCTTAAAAAGCTGAAGGAACTCGAAGAAGAAAACGCCAAGCTCAAGAAGATGTACGCCAATCTCGCCCTGGATAACGAGATTCTCCGCGAGGTCATCGAAAAAAAACTCTGACGCCCGAGGCCCGCAAGGAGATTGCGGGCGAGATAGCAGAGGAACACGACATCAGCATTACTCGGGCGTGCAGATTGATGGGCATCCACAAGTCGTTCTTCTACTACGAATCTACCAAGGATGATTCCGAGGTCGAGGCTGCCATACGGCAGAAGGCCGAGGCTGCCAACGATGGCTTCTGGAAAATATTCAGGCTGATTCGCAAGGATGGACATCCGTGGAACCATAAGAAGGTCCACCGCGTCTACGAGGCGATTCATTTCAACAAGCGAAAGCCGTTGCGCAAGCGCTTGCCCGCCCGAGTCAAGAATCCGCTCGTGACACCGGACCAGGAAAATGTCACCTGGTCGATGGACTTCGTTACTGACGTTTTGCAAAGCAACCGCAAGTTCCGCGTACTCAACGTCATCGACGACAGCGACCGTGTGGCCGTTGCACAGAAAGTTGCGCATTCCATACCGGCAACTCGCTTGATTCGATTCATGGAGGAAATCATTTGGGAGAAAGGCAAGCCGACCAATATTCGCTGCGATAACGGTCCGGAATTCATTTCGCATGAATTTCAAGATTGGTGCGATGGAAACGGAATCAAAATTTTGTACACGCAACCCGGGTGCCCAACTCAGAACAGCTACATCGAACGATTTAACGGATCGTACCGAAGGGCTGTTCTTGACGCCTACATTTTCAGGACTTTAGATGATGTAAGGGAAATTACCGAAAAGTGGACGGATTACTACAACAACGAAAGACCCCACGACTCCTTAAACAACCTCGCTCCAATGGAGTATCGGTTGATGAGAACCGGGTGATTTTGTATACTTTAAACCAGTCCTAAAAATGGGTAGCTGACA
>NZ_FXBA01000021.1 GCF_900177705.1 Fibrobacter sp. UWB15 | reverse complement strand
TGATTATTCCGGAGCGGCGGAGCCGCCAGTCCGGAGAAGTGAGAGCCACTAGTCCGGCCTGACGGAGCCACCTGTTTTTTGCCCTACTGGGCTTCCGACGGGTTCAACCCATACACTTCCCTCATGGACTTGTCAACCGACTTGTCGATGTACTCGATGTTTATCTTGTACGAGTCGAACGATATCCGGTCCATGATGGCGTCCGCAAGGGTGCTTTCGCCGTCGCATATCTGGTTGTACCAGTCCTTTTCCTCGTACTGGGAACAGAATATGGTCGACGATTTCTTGCGTCTCTTGTGGATTACCTCCAGCAGCAACCTGGCCTCGTTCTCGCGGAGCTTGAACAGCAGCCATTCGTCGATGATGAGGAGTGTCGGCTTGGTGTACTTCTGCAGCGCGTTTTCGAGGGCGTGCCTGTCTTCCGCGGCGGACAGGTCCATCAGCAGGTCGGGTAGCCTGGTGAACCTTACCGAGTAGAACCGCTTGCAGGCCTCCATCCCGAACGCGCAGGCCAGATACGTCTTGCCGCTCCCGGTAGCGCCAGTGATGAAGATGTTGCGGTACTGCGATATGTACTCGCAGCTGGCGAGTTTCTGGATCAGCGCCTTGTTCAGCTTGCGGCCCGAGTGGTAGTCGATCGTAGCGACTCCCGCGTCGTTCTGCTCGAGCTCGGCCTTCTTGACGAGCCGTTCGAAGGCGTGGCTCTTGCGGCTGGCGTGTTCGGCGTCCACGAGCATGGCGAACCTCTCCTCGAAGGGGATGTCCTTCATTTTCGGGTCGTTCTGCTGGTTCCTGAACATCTCCGACATGGTCGTCATGCGCATCTCCACCAGCTTGTCGATTGTCGTGCTGACGCTCATCTTTCGCCTCCGTAGTTCCTGGCTCCGCGCGTGATTCCGCGGGCGGGCAGCCGTGCTTCGGTAGACGGGCTTGCGGACTTTCCCTTCCCGTACTGGAGTATGTCGCGGATGTTCTTGTAGCTGGGCCGGCTCGTGAACCCGAGCGCCTTGCCGCAGGCCCATTCCAGCATCGCCTCGCCGTGGCGCTTGCCGAGCTTGAGCACGCCCATGCAAGCCCTGTACGACTGCTGTTCCACGCTCCCCGCCCCGAGCAGGGCGTCTATCACGGCGGCGGTCTTTTCGCCTATCCCGGAAGCCCAGCGGCGGAACCGTTCGCCGTCCCACTCGAGGTATTCCCGGTGGCCCTCGGGCATGTGCGCCTTCACCGTGGAGTACTGGCCGGGCCTTCCGCGCAGCCGCGCGTGGCTAGCGATGCGTTCGTGTCCGTAGAAGACCTCCACGGCGGTGTCGGTCAGGCGCGATTCCACCTGTTTTTTTATATACTGGTAGGGTACGGAGTAGTACATCCCGTCCAGGGCGATGTGGTAGTTGAACTGGACGGTCGACGTTTTCCACTCCGCCACTTCGAAGGGTGTGGCGGGAAGGGGCTTCAGCAGGGGGCGTTCCTCGCTCTCGAAGATGTCCCGCCTGCTGCATTCCTTCTTCTGGAACTGCCGCGCGTTGAACGTCTCCAGCCGATCCCATATGGCTTCGTTCAGTTCCGCGAGCGAGAAGAACTCCTCGTCGCGCAGCGCGGCCGTTACCCACGAGGATATCTTGCCGACGTTGCCCTCGACGCTCGCCTTGTCCTTGGGATGGCGCACCCTTGCCGGGACGACGGCCGTCCCGTAGTGTTCCGCCATCTCGCCGTAGGTCCGGTTCAGCTGCGCCGTGTACCAGTCGCTGCGGGAGTGGTTTACCGCCGTCGTGCAGTTGTCGGGCACGAGCATCGTGGTCACCCCGCCGAAGTAGTCGTACATGTGGACGTGCGCCCTGATCCAGTTCTTCGTCTTCTCGTCGGTGAACGCCTCCACGTAGGTGTACTGGCTGTACGGCAGCGTCGCGACGAACAGGTGGGCGTCCATGAGTTCACCCGTGTCCGGGTCGATGACGTGCGCCGGGTCCCCGGCCCAGTCCACCTCCACGGTTTCCGCGGGGCGGCGAGGGATGTGCATGGTCGCCCTGCGTTTCTGTTCCTCCTGCTGGATGTAGTGGCAGAACTGCGAGTACATGAGCGGCTCGCGGTTGCAGAGCCGGCAACTCTCGCAGTATTCGGTCCAAAGCAGTTTCTTCGTCACGCCGTTCCGGAGCAGCTCCTTGCGGATGTACTCGAAGTCTATCGTGTGGCTCGGCTGTGCCGGTTTCCTGTCGGGGAAGAGCGCCTTCTCGATTGTCGCGTCCTCCATGCTCTCGGCATGCGTCCAGTCGATTTTGGCTGCCGTTGCTGCCTCCACGACACGTTTCACCGTGTTGCGGGATACGCCCGCCGTCCTTGCGATGTTCCTCTCGCTGAAGCCGATGTGCTTCAGCCGGAGGATTTCGCGGTATTTGGTCATGTGACCTCCATTGGAAAACCCGTCGCGACATTGCGACGGGCTATCCCATTATAGAGTTTTTCTTGACCGTTTGTGGGGTGGCTCTGTTCGACCGGAACGGTGGCTCCGCATTTTCCGGAAGGGTGGCTCTCTAGCACCGGACTCGTGGCTCAAAGTACGCCGGAATAATCA
>NZ_FXBA01000020.1 GCF_900177705.1 Fibrobacter sp. UWB15 | reverse complement strand
CTCGAAGTCGCAGGCGACATCACCGCGAACACCATCTTCCCGAACTCCGAAGACGTGGACGCCGAAGGCCCCCACTGCGAAGACGGCCGCGTGCGTTACGCAAGCAAGACCTACGAGAACCTGGAAGCCACCCGCAAGGCCGGCCTCAATGGCGTGACCATGCCGCGCCGCTTCGGCGGCCTCAACTTCCCGATTACCGCCTACACGGCCATCAACGAAATGATCGCCTCTGCGGACGCCGGTTTCGAGAACATCTGGTCCCTGCAGGACTGCATCGAGACGCTCTATGAATTCGGCGACGAAGACCAGCGTTCCCGCTTCATCCCGCGCGTGTGCGCCGGCGAGACGATGTCCATGGACCTGACCGAACCCGATGCCGGTTCCGACCTGCAGCGCGTGATGCTCAAGGCTACCTACAGCGAAGCCGACAAGTGCTGGTACCTGAACGGTGTCAAGCGCTTCATCACGAACGGTGACTCCGACATCCACCTGGTGCTCGCCCGCTCCGAAGAAGGCACCCACGACGGCCGCGGCCTTTCGATGTTCATCTACGACAAGCGCGACGGTGGCGTGAACGTGCGCCGCATCGAGAACAAGCTCGGTATTCACGGAAGCCCGACTTGCGAACTTGTCTACAAGAACGCGAAGGCTGAACTCTGTGGCCGCCGCAAGTTCGGCCTCATCAAGTACGTGATGGCCCTCATGAACGGCGCCCGCCTCGGCATTGCCGCACAGTCCGTGGGCATCAGCCAGATGGCTTACAACGAAGCACTCGCCTACGCCAAGGACCGTAAGCAGTTCGGTCAGGCTATCGTGAACTTCCCGGCCGTCTACGAGATGATTTCCAACATCAAGGCACGCCTCGACGCAGGCCGCGCACTCCTGTACCAGACAGCCCGCTACGTGGACATCTACAAGGGCCTCGAAGACATCGAACGCACCCGCAAGCTCACCGACGAGGAGAAGGCAGAACTCAAGCTCTACCAGAAGCTCGCCAGCGCATGCACGCCGCTTGCGAAGGGCATGAACTCCGAATACGCCAACCTGAACGCCTACGACAGCATCCAGGTTCACGGCGGTTCCGGCTACATGCTCGAATACGCCTGCCAGCGCCTCTACCGCGACGCACGCATCACCTCCATTTACGAAGGCACGACGCAGTTGCAGACCGTGGCCGCCCTCCCGCACATCACCACCGGAACCTACAGCCAGATGCTCGAGGAACTGGAAGCGGGCGAAGTGGCCGCCGAATACGGGAGCCTCAAGGCCCGCGCTAAGGCCATGGACGCGAAGTTCAACGAAGCTATCGAAACTGTGAAGGCCGCGAACAACAACGAGTTCACCGACCTCTGCAGCCGTCACCTCTACGAACTCGCCGCCAACTGCGTGATGAGCCAGCTCATGCTCCGCGACGCCACCAAGGCACCGGAACTGTTCGAAAAGAGCATGAAGGTGTACCTGAACCTCGCCGAAGCCGAAGTCGCAAAGCACTACAACTTCGTGAAGAACGTAGATGTGGAAGCGATGGAGAGCTACAGGAAGTAGGAAGTAGACAGTAGACAGTGATTAGTGAATAATCGCGGCTACGCCGCCTACTGAAACGCGATAAAGAAATTTCCCCGGCTCTAACGAGTCGGGGTTTTCTTTGTTTATGCAATGTTCACGTCACAAAAATAAAACTCATCAACATTACAGAACATACTGCGAATATTGAAACCGTAATAAATCCCAATACTTTCCATTTGAGAGTGTATTCTTCCCGATACACTCCTAGCCCAACATACGGGAGAAAGCTCAACAAGACCGGCAATATATAGCGAAAATCAGCACTACAGGCGTAGGAATATTTATATCGCAAAAAACCTAAAGCCACAAAGAAAAGAATTCCTTGAATGAATAAAACCCAATGATAAATATTCATTCTGGTTTTCCACCAGCCTCGAATTGCGAAAACAATTAGTCCCAGCAACGACAAACTAATCAACGACGCCAATGTTCGGCCCACAGCCGTATCTACAAGTTTCCATTCGCCAAATAACGAGGATTTAAAAGCGTAATTAAAAAAATATTCTCGTCCTTGTCCATCGACCCATCCATTGGTATAAGGTTCCGTCAAGAATGATTTCATATCAAAATACAGGAAATTCTTCGCCTCATTTTCAACCTTTAGGCTTGAATGCAAACTATTTATGTTTGCAACCAGTTCACCATTGCTGAAAAACTTAATTACAACAAGGCTCACAAAAACAAGAGCCCGTAAAATCCACCCAGCAATTTCTGTTTTGGTCGGCCTATGCAATTGATTTGTTTTTACGAATCCGAAAACAGCAAATAGAATTACAAGTCCCAAGGTGACATAGCCCGTAGATTTTGTCCACACCGCAAGAGCCGCACACACAACAGCAGCAACAAGATGCTTTCCGTTTCCGTTCTTGATATAGTTAAAACCCGCCACCACACATAAAACGTGCAAAGTATAAAAAAGTTGGTCATTTCCGATTCTAGGTGCAACTAAAAGCAACAAGGGCCATACGGTCCAGAGAACAGAAGCAATTCCTAAAGGAACACCTGAAACAAATTCCTTCAACAAAAATAGGCCACAGACAAGCAAAATAATTGAAAGAACCAAACTAAATGCTTGTGCACCTGAACAAGAATTATAGTCAATCAATCCACTCACCATGAAAGACGGTATTACACTAGCATAATAAACAGGCGGATGGTAACAGCTCCAGCAATCTTTCGCAGAAGGAATAGAATGATTGTCGATTATATATTGTATATAAGCTAAGTGTCCCTCTACATCCATCGAAAATTGATTGTAAGGCATCGCATAGAACATTGCAAAACGCAGGAGAACACCTGCAAGAACACATGCTATCAGAAATGTATCTAGTTTCAGTCGTTTCGCAACCAATATCACGATTATCCCAACAAGCAGGGCTATCATAAATTTCAGCAGAAACAGCAAAATACTATCGACTTTAGGGAAAACATTTATCCCTGCGATTCCGCCTTTATTCATCAAGAGAATTTCATAACTGGTTCTATTCCCCACACGATGTGGAGAAGTAACCGAGTCTGGAATCCAAAATCCTTTATTAAAATTACATTTATCCGAATAGCCGCTCAATGAAAATGCAAAGCCGTTAACCGTCAATGATTCGGCGCAATCATCAGGAATGATGTTTAAATCATAGGGAATATTCAATGGATTAGAAATAGAAAAACGAACATTAAACCATTCACCGGCATCCATATTTTGTGAGATGGGTAATGTCGTTTGTTTTTCAGCATTTCCATGCCGCAGAACAACATTTTCCACCCGGATTTGACCATAGTGGAGAATGCTGAAGCATATTAAAATGCCAATGGCACAATAGAATTCTATTGACTTAAAAATCTTTTTCATAGTTTTTTACCTTCGTGGTATTCCTCTTCGCTGTTCACGCTCCAAAGCGCAGTCTTGTCGCTGCAACCTTCGCGGATGCACTTGACAACTTCCATTGCGGCGAGCATGCTGTGGTCCATGTTGTTATACTTGTGCATGCCATTGCGGCCCATTAGGAACAAATTATCAATCGGGTCCACATATTCACGGACTTTGTCGAACTCGCCATAAGTACCGAAGTAGGCAGGGTAGGCCTTCTTGATGTGGAACACCACGGAATCGCGAACAGACTCGGGCCTTGCCACGTCAATCTTGTCGAGTTCATCGATGGCGAACTTGATGAAGTCCTTGTCGGGCATGCGCCACATCTCGTCGCCCTCGGTAGCGAAGTATTCGAGGCCAATCCATACCTTCTCGGGGTCGGCCACCAGGTAAGGGCTCCAGTTGTTGAAAATCTGGATGCGACCGAGTTTTACGTCGGATTCCTGCACGTAAATCCAGTTGTCGGCAACGAACTTGAGCTTGCTTTCGGGCGTGCCCGGCTTTGCAGGATTCTTGATGAGCAGCTTGTCGAGCAGAAGCCCCACCGTGATGAAGTCGCGGTACACGAGGCCATCGGCGATACGCTTGACTTCGGCGGGCACGGGATTTTTTTCGTTATCCATCGCGGCAACAAGCTCCTTCACCGGCATTGTTGAGAGGAAGTAATCGCAGGGAACCGTTTCGCGCAAGACAACGTCCGTGCTGTCCATACTTTCGACAACAACACTTTCGACCGTCTTGCCGTCGGCAGTACGGTTCACGCCCACCACGCGGGCGTTCATGACAATCTTGCCGCCCAGTTCCTGAACTTTTTCGGCAACCGTTTCCCAAAGCTGACCCGGACCGAATTTCGGGTAAAGAAACTGTCCGATAAGGCTTGTTTCCGTATCTTTCTGGCGGATATCGGCACCAGAACCTTCGCCGACGTTCGCAGACGATGCATTTTTCTTGCCTGCAAAAATCTGCTTGACGGCATGCACCACGGTTTTCGTAATCGAGAGTCCCTTGATGCGCTGGCCGCCCCAGTCGGGGCTAATCTTGCTGCACGGCACGCCCCACACCTTTTCGGTGTAGTCGCGGAAGAACGTGCGGTAAAGTTCCACGCCAAAGCGGTTGATCATGAAGTCTTCGAGGCTGTTTTCTTTGCGGGCAGGCATCAACTGCACCTTGATGTAGCTAAGGCCGATTTTCATCATGCGCCAAAGCCCAAGGTTGCGAATCGTATCGCCGTTCAAACTGATGGGGTAATTGAACAACTTGCGCAAAAAGAGAATTCGCGAAAGGCGACTGCGGCAGAGCATCACGTAGTCCGTCTTCTCCGGGTCGGGGCCGCCTTCCGTCAGCGGAACCGTGCGGCCAATCGCGATGTCGTCCTTGCTCGCGACACCCTGGAGCGGCAAAATTCCCTGCCACCAATCCATCACGGTATCGCTCTTGCTAAAAAAGCGGTGGCCGCCAATATCCATGCGGTTGCCGTTGTAGCGTGCCGTACGCGAGATACCGCCGATGACATCTTCCGCTTCAAAAATCACAGGTTTAACATCTGTTGTTCGCAAAAGTTCAAGCGCCGCGGTCAAGCCCGCAGGACCAGCACCAGCAATTACAGTAATCCGACTAGATTTTTTATAGTTTTCATTCATTAAACAAAATCAGCTTGCGAGCACAAAAATTCCACATCAAAACAACTACAGCAGCCATCATTTTTGAATACAATTCTTGCAAACTTAAGAAGCCAACCATCAACAACATCAAAAGTTCATTAAGGCCCACACCCATTAACCCAACCAAAGCAAACACGGCAAATTCTGCCAATTTGCGCTTTTCTAGTCGACGTTTACTATTACGGAAAACCCAACTTATGCTCAATGCATAATTCAAGCACAGCCCAGCAACCAACCCTATAAGATTTGCAAGCAAATATTGCCATCCAAGACAGTAAAGGCAAAGAGAAAACAAGCCAAAATCAATTACAAAGGCAAATCCGCCCACTAGTATATAACGTGCTAGTTGAGCTAGCACCATACAAATTGCAGACATCACTTGAGAATTCTGTTAATTAACTATAAAATCAATGAATCCCTAAACCACTCCCCATAGGGGTTCGCCTTCGGATTAGGGTTGTAGTTTCCATCTTCACATTTCCAGAATTCGCTTTCATAAGTTTTGTGTGTAACTTGCGGTTCCGTTGACATTATTTCATTTTTGCAATCTTCAATTAGGAAGAATACAGAAAAATAATCATCAGTAGAGACACATTCCCCACTAGGCTTCACTTTCGTAAACTCCAGTTCGCCATCGGCAACATGACTCAAAATACTTCCAGTAAGCAAGCCGCCGCCATCCACAAACGTTATAAAATATTGGCAACTTTCATTCTTTTCTTTTAGGCGATTTTTCATTATTTTCGCCGTCATCGGAAAACACTGTGGGATGTCGTTTTCTTCAATTTTAACCAAAGGCGATTTTAGCTCCATCGTGTTTACTTTCAAGGTCAATTCCGTAAAATCTATACAATTCATACTTGGCAATCCGTTGTATGCAATTACATGTTCGTCAAAAGAAAGTTGATCAACACTTGAAGCATACTGCAAGACATAATTTTCAAGTGTTTGGTCATATTTGATTGTTATTGCCGTATCGCTAGGAGATATAGTTGACAAAGGCTCTCGCCCGCCAGCAGTAGAAGAGCTTGAACTTTCACCCTCTTTTGACGAAGAAGACGGTGTTACCCCTCTACCCGTTGAATTTTGGGCATTTCTTGACATTTCAAAACACCGATTTGTTGCAATAGCACTAAAATAAGTTATCAAGATATTCGCAGAATCAGATTCTATTGCCTTTACTCGACAAGCGGCATCAAAAGCTCCTTCCTTACAGCCTTCACTTAGGGTAAAGAATTCGCTATTCGATTTATTATCGCAATTAGTCTTGAACTCGGCAAAAGCAGAATCACAGGATTGTTCGAGTCCCTCCGCTTTCAAGGTTGTCACCGCAACAGAACCGGAAATTTGTATGGTCATCGCTATGGATGCACTATCCGCGGTACACTCTGCACGAGCGCCCGAGCCATCATCCAAAACGGCCAATCTGCCTCCATCTATTTTGGCATATGCAGCCTCGTTCAAATCCAAGCCATAATTATACCAATCGTTCACCTGTTTCTCTAAAAGAGCATTCTGGTCTTCGATTGTACCGCCAGAAACCTTGTTCGATTCAGAACAAGATTCCAGCAGCAAAGTAAGCGAACAAAGCAATAGTAATCCGAAATCAAATCTCATTGTCAAGAAGCCCTAAAAATCATTCCTTACTCATTCCAAGTTGTGTCGCAGACCATTCCGTTTTCCGTATCGCCTTGGCAATGCACGGTAGGCAATTCTTCCGCTTCGGGGAGATTCGCAATAAATGTTTCGCACTCACCCTTGAATGTATTGGCGATAGTTTTGAGTTCAGTCTGACCAGAGACCTTGGCTACACAGGACATTTCGAGGGAAGAGCCGCAGCCGTCATTGTAAATCCTGTAAAGGCCGCCTTTCTCGTTGCATTCGGCAACATAAGCTATGCTGTCGGCCACACAAAGTTCCGTCTTTCCAGCAAAGGTTTTATAGTGCAAATCCTGTATGTAAAGCGACCCTTCGTTTTCCTTGAGGAGAATGGTTGCGTCATCGTATTGATCAAGAATGGTGCTATAGCCAGGAATCTTTTCCTTTTTAGACTTGTAAAAGGAAATACCTTTTTCTTCGTCATACAGATTTACCCAACAGCTTCCGTTGGACTTTATCTCGTTGTATACAACTTCCTTTTCGGTCGTAAAAGTAAACAAGACCGGCGAAAGGGTGAGCGTCGGTTCATCTGTCGGTGTCACGTCGTTAACACCGTCAGAAACAACAGCCTTACTGCGGTTTCCAAAGGAATCCAGCATACTGTTCATGAACGCAATGTCAGCATCGGTTAAAGACGTTTCTGCAGTAACAGGCGCTTCTGTTGAAGGTTCTGTTCCAACGGTGGATACTGCTCCCTTATCTTCGGAGCAGGCTGCTAAAGCGATAATAGCAGCAGCGGAAATAATGATTTTTTTATTCATGGTTATGCTCCTTATTTTTAAGTGAGGTTTCATTGTTCTGAATTTTTTCTGTAAGCGGAAACATCTGCATATTCAACCGGTACACTCTGTTTCCGCCCTTTTTGGCTGTCGCAATGGATATGATTCTTTTACGACAAGCGTCCAGTTCCTTTAAAATTTCGGCATAGTCGTCATCGTCTATTCCCATGGTGATGCCGGTAAAATTCCGTTCATCTATGGGGTACTTTTCAACAGCCTCTCTTGCGAAATCAGCCATTTCCTTATGCATTTCACGAACGAGCACCGGCATGGCGGCAACGGACATCTGGAGAGACCTATCCACTTGCTCGTACACATCATCCGCAGTCTTCTTCAAGAACTTCGCTCGGGTCAAGAATGCCAACGCATCGCGGACCTCCTCGGCCGAGAAAGCCCCTCCACACGCCTTGGCCACTTCCAGAGGCTTCGCTCCGGGCATCATGGGAGCAAGTTCGCGCAGCACAGGATATTTCCACGATTCGTAAAAAGAGACTGATTCCCCTTCTAAAACACGGACCTTGTGAGCACTGGCAATTTCCTTCATTTCTGTATAGGCAGCCTTCTTGTCTGCATCATTCTTTGCCTGTCCAAATTTCACAAGTTGTCTAAAATATTCTCTTTCAGCACCCACAAGATCCATCGCGTCAGCGGCATGTTCAATTCCATTCTTCGACAAGCCGCTCTTGCCTTCACACACAATCTTCATATAATTGGGTGAAGTAAACCCTCCCTTCTTTGTAAAATCACGCCAGGAGAAAGCAGACGTCCGCTTTTTCCACTGGTAGTAATCGTTCATAAAGGAACGGTAATCTTCATATTCAATTACAGACTTCATTGTAATCTAAATATATTTTCCCGTCCGCCTATCGCGAACAGTTTTTCTATACAAAATTTGCGAATTTTTATCAATTTGTATAATTTCGCGTATAATAAAAGGATTTTTAGATTTTACTATACAGCGAAATGCTTATTTTGCCTTTTTTTAGCGAGCGAAAAAAACTAAAAAAGAACCGCAGCTACAACACTGCGGTTTTCATTGCATAAAACGGAATATCAATCCTAGCAGCGGGGCAAGAAAAAGCCCTTTATGCAATTCATGTTGCGAAGGCAAACCTGAATGTGATTTTTCTTTCGAATCTCGGTACCCTTGTAAGCAACATCGCCTTCGTAAAAGGCTCCACGGACAGAATCGTATCTAAACGTACTGTCAAATTCCTCACATGTTTCGTGAAGATGTTCTATGACCGCACAATCAAGTTTGTGCAAACCATTTTTATTGCTTAACTTTTTTAGGTCGTCACTTAACGATTCAAAATTCAAACTCAATAGATCTATGAAATGAGAATCCGTCAAATCAAGACAGGTACCTAAAGTATAAACGACTCCGATTACAAAAGGATCCTTGAATGGTACGGGTTTGTGATTTTTCGCCCAATCCCACGCACGATCTTGGTTATTTTCCCAAACATAAAAACCTTTTCCCAACCATTCGTGATCGGCCTTGCTTGAAATAATGTCCTTAGGCTCATTGACGAGTTTCAAGCCACTTTCTTTTTCACAACCATGAAACCCGATGTAAAGATTCGGTCGTTCTAGATAAAGATCGTCCATACCTAAATTACTTTTGGACTGTTGCCGGTTCGCGATAAATCTTGCTCAGACGGCCAGATTTGGTAATAATACCAGCTCTCAGAAGACGCCTACGCGCGGCTTCCGGCGAATGATCTGCGGACTTAATTGCCCTGAGGGTTCTTTCTATGATATTTTCAGTCATAAGATACCTCCGTACTCTAAATATACATTCTTTTACTTGAAGAGGGTAGAGGGGGTTGTTGCATCAAGGCCTATTTCGATGTTATTTGAAGTTTTTAAGCAGTCAAGCCCGGGCGTTGCGGGTGCGGCGATTGAGCACCCGCAGTGGGGGTAGCGTAAGACCTGGCCGGGGCGGGTTCGGAACAATATTCCCGAAGGGAATGACTATAAGGGCGGGGCCAGGGCTGAAGCGAGGGGGATTCTTCCCCCTCCCATAAATAAAGCGGTCCGCCCGAAGGTGTATATCGCCTGCGGTATCTCCGGCCAGATTCAGCACCTCGCCGGCATGCAGGATTCAGGAATCATCATCTCCGTGAACTCCGA
>NZ_FXBA01000019.1 GCF_900177705.1 Fibrobacter sp. UWB15 | reverse complement strand
CACCTATATTCAAATTTTCGGCCATCACCGTAACAGATGCGCCATCCTTGCCGTTAATCGTCAAATAGTAGTAACTACGTCCATTACGCGAATCAAGAAACTTCTGATAAGCGTTGCTATTCAAACTATCTGCCAAAAGAGGCCCTGCATGATTATAGGGAATATATTCGCTACTACTCGAAGCAACTGACGACGAAGACTGCTTCACGGAAGAACTGCTGCTAGACTTGACACTTGACGAAGAATTGACCGACGAACTGGACTTATCCTTGTTACTACTAGAAGAATCATCTGTCTTCACAGAACTACTACTTGTTCCCTTTCCCTTACTTGAAGAAGACTTGCCTGTTTCAGCATCATCCGATGATTCAACACCCTTCTCAGCAGAGGATTCAATCTTTTTAGCAGAACTACTTGATTCGTCATCACAATCTTTACAGACCGAAGATGAAGAATCGACCGCGGCATTTTCATCCGGTCCGTTGCTAGAGGCAGACGACGAATCGTCGCAGGCGGAAAGGGCAAAGAATGCCGCGAGCACCGCCACCCACAAGAAACCAAGACCCTTGACACACTTCATACCATTATCTCCTGTAAAAATTTCCACCACCCACAAACCAAGCAATGTGAAATATGGAATGTGGAATGATTGTTTATCGGCGGGTTAATCGGAGTCCTTGACGCAACGGACGGAGAACCCTTTGTTCTTGTTGCCGTCGTTGAACAGGTCCGCACCGTCGTTGCGGTAATACAACTCCATGGCGTACGCGTAGTAGATGGTTTCCTCAGTAGAACTCCAGAAGTCCGTGCCATAGCCCTTGGAGTTGTAATTCCCAATGACGTGGTTCCTGAAGCCGGCAGGAAGCGCCGAGAACCCGAAGGCATCCTCGATGGTGATGCCGCTGTACGACGACCAGCAGCGAGCCGCGGACTTGAGCTTGGAACCCGCCGTATTTGAAGACGTATATTCCGTAATGGAACCGTCAACGGCCACAATCAGGGCTTCCCATTCGCTTTGACTGGGCAAATGCCAGCCCTTGGGGCATGCACCACGAATATCTCCCGAGCCTAGGCCACACGTATGCTCGTAGCCGCACTCGTCCTCCGCCCTGCCCACTGCAGCAGCCCAGGTATAAAGACGACCGTAAACAGAACAATCGCCTTCTGTAGTTCCGATTCCACCACCACACCAGCTGTTTTCCGTCTCAAAGTTCAGATTCTCGGCCATCCACACCTCGGAATAGCCAGTGCCCGCGGGGGCGATGGTCACCGTCTTGTAAATCTGTCCATCACGTTCATCGGTAAACTCTCCATAATCGATGTCCGGATTCAAGTAATCCCAAGCGGTTTTGCTAGACCCCTCGACATCGCTCGGGGTGACACTTGAAGAACTAGAGTTGCTGGACTTGGTCGATGTTCCTGCCGAAGAAGGATTGTCCTTGCTGTCGCTGGAGTCGTCGGTCACTTCGGCGGGTTCAGTGACCTTGGCACTACTGCTCAGGGTGACACTCGAATCAGACGACTCTACAGACGAACTGGAAGTACCGGTTTCGTCGGAACTAGCCGACGACGAATCATCGCAAGCGGAAAGGGCGAAGAATGCCGCGAGCACCGCCACCCACAAGAAACCAAGACCCTTGACACACTTCATACCATTATCTCCTGTAAAAATTTTCACCACCCACAAACCAAGCAATGTGAAATATGGAATGTGGAATTTATACCGCAAAATCCATCATCAGGCGGGGTTCGAGCTGTTCAATTTTGAAATTATTACGGCTAGAGCCTTTTTTACAATTTCATTTATCCATTTTTTTACCCAATGTAAAGAGATTTCAGTAAAAAGTTAATTTCGAGCGCAACGGATGGAATTGCCTGTCACTTTATCATTATATCCCAAATAAAAACCTGTATCCGATTTACTATTACAGCCAGCTCCACCTCTTGTAAAACGAGTTGTGTGCTCTGAAGGATAAAACCAATAAGCAGTTTCTTTTAATTCTTCAAATTGTCCTTCATTTGTTCGATATCCCGAGCCAATCAGGCCATACCCGCTGTAGTTATGTCCACCGAAACTCATGGCTCGCACTCCTTCCACAATGGGATTAACGTTTCCATCGGCATGAACAACGATGTAGAATTCGTCATACGTCAGTAAGTGCCAGCCTTTCGGGCAAATTCCCTGGTGGAACCCATCACCGTCGGGATCTATCTGGGCGGCACAACTCTTGGTATTGCATTCGCTCGACAACTGCAGCGCTTCCGCCCATTGGTAAAGCCCACCATATTCCTCACAATTCGTGGTGTCATTATCATAGCAATAACGCTCAATTTTCGAATCATCCGATTGATCCTTTGAACCATCAATCATTTCTCCAACATTCAGATTTTCAGCCATAACCGTCACCGAAGCAGGCAGCCCATTCTTGTCCTTGCCATTGATTGTCAAATAGTAATACTTGCGTCCGTTGCGTTCATCTATAAATTGCTTATACGCACCAGAGCGAATGCTATCTCCGCTCAGCGCTCGATCGCAAAAGGGATAATCTGGAGTACAAAGCCTAGCCGTATCTACTTCAAAAGACGAGCTCGACTTCACCGAACTGCTGCTGGACTTTGTGCTGCTGCTGGAGTCTTTGTTGCTCGAAGAAGACTGGAGATTCCCGCTTGAAGACGAACGAACAGATGAACTTGACACATCCTTGTTACTACTAGAAGAATTTCCAGACTTTACAGAACTGGAGCTCTTGGAGTCGGACGAGTTCTTCGTTTCTTTTATTGAACTGCTAGACTTATTCTCACTACTCGATGACTTGTCTTTGGTTTCGTTACTAGACCCATTCGACTCCGCTGACGCTCCGCTCAGGGTGACACTCGAATCAGACGACTCTACAGACGAACTGGAAACACCTGTTTCATCGGAACTAGCCGACGAAGAGTCATCGCAGGCGGAAAGGGCGAAGAATGCCGCGAACACCGCCACCCACAAGAAACCAAGACCTTTGACACACTTCATACCATTATCTCCTGTAAAAATTTTCACCACCCACAAACCAAGCAATGTGAAATATGGAATGTGGAATTTATACCGCAAAATCCATCATCAAACGAGGCTCAAGCGCCTCGATTTTGTAGTTGTTCTTGTTTAGACTTTTTCTCTGTTGTTTCTTTGACATAACGACCCTTTGTTGGTGAAAAACTTTTTACCCGTAAAAAAATCACTCAGCTTTAACACATCTAACCGAAAAACCATGTGTTTTTTTATAAGAACCCTTTCTAACGGTTGTCATTGATAGACCTGTATATGAACCACTCGCTTTAAGCAAATTCGAATCAGTTTCTTCTGGATAAAACCAATATACGCCCTCATCAAAATTATCATATGCATATTCCCAATTTTCTCCACCACATACAAGGCTAAAACCTGTTTCATTATATCCACCACAACCAAACGACGACCGTAAGCCCTCTATTCCATGTTTGTTTCCAGTGCTATTCAGAATGATATAAAAATCTTCGTATGTCAACAGGCGCCATTTGTCTGGGCAAATTCCTTGGTGATTTTCTTGAATCAAGTGAGCACAACTCTTGGTATTGCAGCTGTCATTGAAGCCCATCATCTCCGCCCACTGATAAAGGCCTCCATAGTAGTGGCATATCAGCGTATCATTATCATAACAATATCTTTCTATCTCGTTATCAACATTTTGATTCTGTGCTCCATCTACCATTTTCCCAATATTTAAGTTTTCTACCATTGCATAGATGGAAGTATCTTTTTCGTCCGTACATTTTCCTTTGTCATTAAAGTTCAGGCACTTTTTCCCATCAAACTTTAAATATTTATACACCCGACCATTCCTATCATCAGTAAATTCCAAGCATCCCCCATTTGCTTTACAGTTGAAAGGGCCCCATTCCGCAGAAGTTCCCCATGGATTACCTTTACTACTTGATGATTGAACAAGATTAGAACTAGAACTCGATTGTTTCACAGAAGAACTACTACTTTGGTTCTTGCTTGAAGACGAGTTCTCCGATGAACTAGACGTATCCTTCTTGCTGCTAGAAGAATCATCTGACTTCACAGAACTGGAACTCTTGGAATCAGAAGAGACTTTTGTTTCTTTTGTGGAACTGCTTGATACTTCGACAGGCTCTGAGCCCTTGAAACTACTAGACGACTTGTCTTTTTCCATATTTTCGTCACTAGACCCATTCGACTCCGCTGACTCCGGAGCCTGTCCTGAACTTGTCGAAGGACTCAGAGTGACACTCGAATCAGGCGACTCTACAGACGAACTGGAAACACCAGTTTCATCATCGCTTGCCGACGACGAGTCATCGCAAGCCGAAAGCGCGAAGAATGCCGCCAACAAGAAGATGGTTAGAGATTGCTTCCCCTGAAACAAGTTCAGGGTCGCAATGACACGCTGGAAAGACTTCTTCATAAAACATCCCCGTCTATAGTTTATCTTGTTAAATATAGGTAATGCCCCTGCCAAAGTCCATACCCCCCCCCATTGTAAAATTTAGGAAACAAAAAAAACAAAAGTCCAGAATAACGCAGAAAAACAACTTTTTTCAAGGTTTTCCGTCAAAAATTTCCTATATGACTCAACTTGGGACATATAGGAGTTATAACTTGCCAAATGTAGGCATTTTATGGTAGATTTGGGCAAAATAAATTATTCAGCAGAAAAATAATTTTCCTACTAAATAATTCTAAGGACATCTTCCGGCAAAAAAACTATTCCATCCGTCTTGTCGCGAGGTCTTTCTTTCAAAAAAAGAACCGGGACGATTTTTCTATACTTGTGGGCGAACGGCAATTTCTGGACTTGCTCATTCAGATGAGCAAGCAGGTGCCCCGCATTTTCGCCATTCGTCCATTTGCATTCCCCGACAAGTAGCGTTTTCTTGTCCATGCTTTCGGCAACGACATCGATTTCGATCCGCTCTGACTTGCCGACATTGCCCCACCACCTGGAAGCCACATTGAACATCTCGCCACCGACAACCTGCCCGCTAACCGCCTGCCGGCAAAGGCGTTCCCAGCAAAAACCTTCAAATTCAGGGAAATGCTGTTGGACGATTTCTTCCACGTAATCAATACGCCCCAGTTCCAACAGCGAACGATACGGGCTAATAAACCGGTAATAGAAATTAATGAACGGGTCGGACAAGTGGTAAATGCCGTGCTTGCTATTTTTTGGATTTTCACCGAAAGGGATTTCCCGATCAACAAGCTGCATGGTCACGAGCCTTTTTAAAGGGGCGCTCAAAGTCGCCGCATTCTTTTCGGCACGCGCTGCAATCTCCGAAATTCGGTTCGCGCCGTTCCCGATGATTCCTAGAAGTGTGGACGCCTGCACCAGGTCGCGCATGTCGTCGCGCAAAATATGCACAGGCTCGTCGTGAAGGACGCCCAAGGGAGAGAGGGCCAAATCCCTCAGGGCCGACATGAAACTCCGATACCGTTCACGCAGTTCCCAATAGCGGGGCACTCCGCCCCAAACGGCATATTCAGAAACTGCCTCCTTTGCCGAAATTTTCAACGCAGAAGGCAAGTAAGAAACCGGAATAGGCTTCAACCGGAGAATTTCATGGGCACGCCCATACAAAGGCGATTTTTCGTCAAGAGCGACATCGAACATCATCTGTTGCGACGAGCCGCAAATCACCAGGTTGAAGTTCAAGGACTTTTCGTCCAGCAACTTCTGCAGCGTAGAGGGCAACATCTCGCAGGATTTCACAAGATACGGGAACTCGTCCAGGCAGAGCGTAGAACCCTTCGCGCACCTGTAGTTGAAAGCCCTAAAAAGCGACTCCCAGTCGGGGTAAGCAACGGAATCGAAACCCTCATACCGGACTGCAATCGCCATGGCCAGGAAACGGCGCTGGGCGGATTCTTCCGAACGGTCCGCCATAAAATAGATATCGTTTTCCTTCAAGACGCGCTTTAACAAGGTGGACTTGCCCAACCTGCGACGGCCATAGACAACGACAAAAGACGCCCCCTTCCGGGAGAGTTCCGCCTTCAGCCTTTTCGATTCTTCTTCACGATCTAGGAATTCCATACCCCTAATATAACAAATTATTTAGCAGAAAAATAATTTTCCTACTAAATAATTTTCGAAATTTAGCCATTTATTGGGCGTACCCCGCCCCCTAACGCGTTGTCAACGAGGCCCCCTCGTTTTTCCGAGGGAGCCTTTTTGACGATATGTCCGTTTATTTCACGAAAACGGCGAGAAGTTTATGCGCCTCGTCGCCTTCGACAAAACGGATTCCACCTACGTTATGGTACTCGAATCCCGAGAAATGCTGCAATTGCAGTGCCGCAAATTCGCGGTCCTGCGAATAGCAAAGATTCAGCCGGTAGTTTCCATTGTCGCTTGTTTTCGGATGGCCATTTTTTTGAACGACCGCGTCCAGGGCGCTTGGAGAAGCCTCGACAATTTCCTTGACCTTTTGGCCCTCCGTAGGGCTGTAGTCCAGGCAAGTTCCCACTACGGGCGAATTCGTCCTGGTGTAGGTGACGTTGGTCTTGAAACCGAAAAACTTCTTTTCGGTCTTGATATAGGGCTTGTTGAAGAGGGCGTTAGCCATCTCCATCTTGGAAATGTTTTCCATGTTCTTTCTCTTTTTTGAAATGAATGATGTCGCGCAACCCGGTAAGGGCCGCGGCCATTTACTAGTGTTTAAGGCTTGGAGAAAGAACTTGCTAACAGAGCATTCGCTCTAGCGTATAAACGTAATACTCTTTTGATTTCTGATAAACTAGCGGCAAGGGGAAGCCGCATTGGGCGCAAACAGTTGGCCGCGCGATCTTAGTCGGAAATGGCGTAGCCTGCTTGAACGTTGCCGAACTGCGTCCGCCGACTCCTTGAAGGCCGTTGCCGCGCGATGCACGCAAGGACACCTGCTGGCCCGACCTGCGTGTAAACTGCATGGCCTCGGCAGTCGATTCCCGCAACAGGAACAGCGGACTTTCGGCATGCACATTGTCGGCGGAGACCTTGCCATATTCCGAAGCCCGCCCCATTTCGGTTCCGTAATCGTAAACAAAAGAACCTTCGACAACGGCCGCAAGAATCGCGAACAACGCGACCGCAATCATCGACAGAATATTTTGTTTAATACGCTTCATTGTACTAAAATATACAAATTGCGGTGCGACGCCCCCTAACGCAAAAGCATCAAAAAATAGTGAATTTCGGCAAATTATTCACTTAAAAACTAGTGATTTTAGGCATTTTCTTCAAAATAAAATCTGTGATTTTGGGCAAAATAGGTCATATTCGGCACAGAAAGGCCGACGCGTTCCCCGGCCAGGGCCATCTAGACAATTTCCCAAATTTTATATATTTTTATTTTTGGGAAATATAAATTCGGGAGTCAACAAATGAAACTGATTGAAAGAACAGAGTATTTGGACACATTGAAAAATGTCAGGGGTACACCCGACATCAAGGTGATAACCGGAATCCGTCGTTCCGGCAAATCAAAATTATTAGAATCCTTTGCAGAATGGATTGCAAAAAATGATAAAAAGGCAAACATCATCAAGATCAACTTCAACTTGACGAAGTTTGAAAAATTACAGAACTATTCCGCACTCGAAGAATATGCAGAACAGGCGTACAAGCCTAAAAAGACAAACTATCTGTTCATCGACGAAGTTCAACTTTGCAACTCGTTCGAAAAGGCTTTGAACAGCCTGCACGCCACGGAAAAATTCGACATCTATGTAACCGGCTCAAATGCATTCCTGCTTAGTAGCGATCTGGCAACGCTCTTTACGGGTAGAACTTTTGAGATACCCGTCTTCCCGTTTTCGTTTGCGGAATACACAAAATACTACAAGCCGAAAAAAATGGAAGACTCGTTCGAATCCTACCTTAAAGAAGGGGGGATGGCGGGTTCCTTCTTATACAAGACTGAAAGCGAAAAGTTCCGTTACGTGAACGAAGATGTTTTCAACACGTTGGTTATCCGCGACATCGTCAAAAAATACAAGATTCGGAACAAGGTCTTTCTTGAAAAACTGATTGACTTTTTGATGGACAATGTCGGCAACATCACCTCCATCCGAAATGTCGCCAAGACAATCAGCACCACAGGCGACAAGACGAACCATAAAACCATAGGTTCTTACATCGATTATTTATGCAAGGCATTCGCCTTCTACAAAATCCGAAGATTCGACATTCGCGGAAAAAGATACTTGACCACGGAAGACAAATACTACTTGAGCGACCATTCGTTCCGCTACGCAAGACTCGGGACCCGCAACATGGACTACGGCCACGTGTACGAAAACATGGTTGCCATGGAATTACTTCGAAGGGGTTACCAACTTTACGTCGGAGTCCTATACAAGAAAGAAATCGACTTTGTAGCAATGAAACATGACGAAAAGCTGTATATCCAGGTATCGGACAACATCTCGGACAAGAAGACTTTTGAAAGGGAAACGGCCCCGCTGCTCGGAATAAAAGACGCATACCCCAAAATGCTCATCGCGAGAACAAACCACGAAACGACCCAGTACGAAGGAATCAGAATCGTCGATGTCTCAAGATGGCTTCTTGGCATGGATTAGCCCCCAACGGATTAAGCCCTTCCTTGGGCGTTCCCCGGCCAGGTCCCTGAGCCTGCCGAAGGGGGGGCCGGGGCGGGTGCTGCTCGCCTCTCGTCACCCCGGACCTGATCCGGGGTCGGCTCATCGAGCCGCTTGCGCGTCTCGCCACAAAGGTGCGACGCCCCCTAACGCAGAAGCAATGTGAAATGTGAAGTGTGGGGTGTGGGATGATTATTCGATGGCAGCCATGAGTAGGCGCGGTTCAAGGGGTTCAATATTGAAATTGTTCATTCCGTGATTGTAGTTTTTCTTGGCCATATGTCATCCTTATTATGAATTCGTTAGTCAATCTTTACACAACGGACTGGATATCCATCAATCTTCGGTCCATAACCATTATCAAAATTTTGAATTGATTTGATAGTGAAAGCCACACCTGCCCATGTTGTCTTATTTTCTTTTTCTGTAGGGAAAAACCAATATGCAGCTTCATTTATATCAATAAAAGATGATACCCCATCATCATAGAGCCTCATTCCCGCACCGATCAAACTATACCCCGTATAGTTAAGGCCGCCAAAACCCATTGATCTAACACCTTTCACACCCGCATCATTTCCATCTGCGTGAACTACAATATAAAAGTCATTATATGTCATAAGACGCCAGTCCTTTGGGCAAATTCCCTGATGATTCGGCTTAATGGAGTCGGCACAGCTCTTACTATTGCATTCGAACGGAAGGTTCATCATCTCCGCCCACTGGTAAAGCCCACCATACTCCACACAGTTCGTCGTATCATTGTTATAACAGTAACGTTCTATTTTATCGTTATCCGATTGGTTTTCTGAACCGTCAACCATTTCACCTATATTCAGATTTTCCGCAAATACCGTTACAGAAGCCTTTTTTCCACTTGTATCTTTACCATTTATTGTCAAATAGAAATACTCTCGTCCATTGCGAGTATCCTTAAATTTTTTATACGCTCCCGCCTGTAAACTATCTGCTCCCAAAGGACGATAACAATAATCATACCCAGGCGTGCATAATCTGGAAGAGTCAACTTCAAAAACGGAACTACTGGATTTAGGCAAGACAGAACTTGAACTAGACTGTTTCTCGGAGGAACTACTGCTTTGCTTTTCGCTTGAAGACAAACTCACCGACGAACTAGATACATCCTGATTCTTGCCGCTAGAAGATTCACCCGACTACACAGAACTTGAACTCTTGGAGTCGGACGAGTTCTTTGTTTCTTTCGCGGAACTACTAGACTTATTCTCACTACTAGATGACTTGTCTTTGGTTTCGTTACTAGACCCATTCGACTCCGCTGACGCTCCGCTCAGGGTGACACTCGAATCAGACGACTCTACCGACGAACTGGAAACACCCGTTTCGTCGGAACTTGCCGACGACGAGTCGTCACAGGCGGAAAGGGCGAAGATTGCCGCGAGCACCGCCACCCACAAGAAACCAAAACCCTTGACACACTTCATACCATTATCTCCTGTAAAAATTTTCACCACCAACAAACCAAGCAATGTGAAATATGGAATGTGGAATTTATACCGCAAAATCCATCATCAGGCGAGGTTCAAGAGCCTCAATACGGTAGTTGTTCTTGGTGGACTTCTTGACGGATTTCTTTATTTTTTTCATATTCATTTTGTAATCTTACTTATAAATTTTATTTTGACTTAACACAACGGACGGAGACTCCATATGACTTATCATTTACACCCAAGCCAGCAAAAGCTGTTTGATGGATAGACGTATAGCTCGACCTTACCCTTGTAACATTAGTTTCATGTTCTAAGGGATACATCCAATAGGTCCCGTCATTTATATCTTTAAAAGATCCATCATTCTTTCTATACCCCGCACCCAAAAGGCTATACCCAGTGGTGTTGTAGCCGCCAAAACCCTGAGCACGAGCCCCTTTTATTCCATCTTCATTTCCATCAGCATTGAGAATGACAACGAGGTCGTCGTAAGTGAGCAGACGCCA
>NZ_FXBA01000018.1 GCF_900177705.1 Fibrobacter sp. UWB15 | reverse complement strand
GAAGCCCAGTAGGGCAAAAAACAGGTGGCTCCGTCAGGCCGGACTAGTGGCTCTCACTTCTCCGGACTGGCGGCTCCGCCGCTCCGGAATAATCAATCAATAGTTGCCTTTTCTTTTGTATTTTGAATTTTTAATTTTGATGGTTTTTTTACGGAAGCGATGAATCCAGAAATATTTAGTTGAGAATAAGTTATATGTTGTATTTTTTGAAGGTTACTGGAGTTGCAAATGTTTTTGATGAATTCGTCTTTTGTATCTCCTGTGTTTATGCACCATAAAAATTGTGTATCTTGTATTAGGAAGTCGAGATCTTCCATTGAAATCTTATTGTCATTGACAAATATGCAAAAAGAAGGATCAAATATTGAAAATCTAAAATCAAGAGCAATAAGTTGACGTAGATATTCAATGCGATTTTTGATTCCATCATTTAAATCACTGAAAATGATAGTTGTTCCGTTTGAAGAAGGCGGATACACATTTGTGACGTTCTCGCTAAGAGGCGTTAAATTATAATCGCTGGGCTTAACATTATCTTCAATCGCTTCGTCAAGACCTTTGTTATCTATAGTTCCTCCAGTCAAATCAGAAGAGCCCGTTTTGGTTAAAATGGAAATCTTACGTGCACAAGATAACAACGCCAATTTACCAATACCCTTTCTGCCAATAAAAGGACGATGACCGGGGGAATGCATGGAACCATCTTTTCTTTTTGAGTACCCGATCATTAAAAATTTATTTTGAAAATCATCGGGCGTCATTCCAACGCCATCATCTTGAACAACAAGCTGGTTCTTTTCTCTATCTATGTATATATGGACATTTTTTGCGTCCGCATCCCATGAATTAGATATAGCTTCACCTATAACGGTTATAAGGCTTCGATACAAATTTCTCCCTAAGTGATTTAGGACGCTTAGGGAAATGTTGAATTTATAATTTTCCATCATGCTCCTCGCATTGTTTTAAATGTTGCTTTATACTTTTCCCAATAATTTCCCCTAATTTCGGGGGAACGGCATTCCCAATGTATCGTGATGCTAAAGTTGTTGATACTGATTTTTCATCTATAAAAAAACGATAGTTTCTAGGGAAGGTTTGTATTAAAGCTGCTTCGCGAAGAGAGATTGCTCTATTTTGTTCGGGATGTCCAAATCGACCATTTCCTAGGCCTGTGCACTGTGTGGTCATGGTTGGCGCAGGCTTGTTCCAATCCATACGGCCATATACACTACCAAAGGTTTTACCACTTTTTCTTTTATGACATTTAAGCTGTAGTTCTTTGGGCCAGTCCGTCCAGCTTCCATTTGCAGGAGTTGCTTTTATTCGTTGTAGATTTAAAGGTGTTAGCGCTCGTGCTTTGTGTAAAGCGTCATTTGGATCCCGTTCTCCTGCCTCAAGGGCTGGCAAACCTCCAATTACATCCTTTACGGTTACATAATCTTCTGCAGTATGTGTTGGGGGGATTAATTCAATTTTTCCTTTTTTTGATGCCAACAAAACTAAACGTTTTCTTGTTTGTGGAATTCCATAATCGGGACAAAAGACAACTTTATAGCTTACATTATACTCGTTGCGCTCCAAAGTTTCAACAAAACGTTGAAAAACATGTTCCAATTTGAATTTTAAAATTTGTGGAACATTCTCCATTGTGAACTATATCGGGTTGAACATCTTCCACTAGTCGTCCGAATTCATCTAGCAAACTGTACTTATTCGGGTCTTTATTTTTGTTTTTGAATGCGTATGAAGAGAATGGCTGGCAGGGAGCACACCCTGCAAGGACACGGATTGCTCCTTTGCTATAAGTATTGTTTATTTCTTCCGCTGTTACTTTGCGAATGTCTTCATATCGGAATTCGGCATCATTATTGTGATGATATGCATATTCACAAGTATAGTCTAGGTCGTATCCGGCTTTTATTTTAAGCCCTTGGCTCTTTAATCCGTAACTCAGGCCCCCTATCCCGCAAAACAGATCGACGACTTCTATAAGGGGCGTTTTTTTTTCAGCGGATTTCTTGTGATTTCTTGCCATATAAACAAAAATACCAAAAAATTTCAACAACCTTCGTAATTGGAGGAAAAAACTCATAAATATAGTTAATATCCCGCATCCGCGTTAGGGATAGTAACCCCTTGGGGCGGAGACGCGCTTGCGCGGCTCCGTTGCAAGAGCGGCGCGGGGGAGCCGTAGGCACGCACGGGGCGCCTTGCAATATAGCCCGACCCGCGCGTGCGCGGGGAACGTCCAACTAGCGTCCGTTCCCCAGACCATATGGAACATTCTAAGTTTCAGGGGGATGCCCGCTATGCGACGCTGCTCGATGTCATGAGCAGCATGGAACTGTTCTACAAGAAGAATCAGAACCTATTCGTGTTTGTCGCCAAGAACAAGCACAGCGGCAACAACAAAATCAACTGGCAGCGAACCATTGCGAAAAAGATTCCCTTTATCCAGGGCGATTCACCAATCTACATGGAACTGGTGAACAAGAAGAAGGTCTTCGATCTGGACGACAGGCTGCTTGTCTTGTATTTCTCGGCGATGAAGTTCATTCAGGACGAGTTCGGGTTCGAAATGCCGCAGAGCGAGTACTATGTTCCGCTCAAAAAGCAGGAGTTCGCACGCCTTCTGGAATGCGAACGCGGGCTGCGCGAACTTCGCCGTATCAAGTACAAGTATTTCGAAGACCGCCTGCTGAAACTCTACAACATAATGGAGGCGTTTTTCCGTTGGGGCGCCAAGTACACCAACAAGAACGTAAAGGCGAAGGAATACCTGATTGCAAATTCGTTCAACAACGTTTTCGAGGCGATGATCGACAGTCTCATCAGCGACCAGGACGAAGAAGTCGCGAAGTTGAAGAAAAACGAAGACGGCAAGATAATCGACCACCTGTACAAGGAAAAGTCGCTGATATTCGCCGACGGGAGCGAAAGCATTTGGCACATTGGCGATAGCAAGTATTATAAAGAAGAAAACGATGTGCTCGGCCAGTCGATTGCAAAGCAGTACACCTACGCCAAGAACATTGTCCAGGACTTTTTCTCTCCCGATTTTGTCGATGGCAATGACGAATGCTATAGTTCGGGCGTTCATCAAGGGGTGCGCTATAGGGACTCGGTGACGGAAGGCTACAGCGTCACGCCGAACTTCTTTATCCGCGGATTTGTTCCGGAATACGAAAACGACGGCCAGTACGACGATCCGTATTTTTCGAAGAAAGGCGAAACAAAGGATATCGTTGAGCCCGGCGAAGAAAACATGTGGGGTAAGCGCAACCGCCATTTCCGCAATCGCCTCTTTGACCGCGACACGCTCCTGCTGAAGGTGTACAACATAAACTTCTTGTATGTGCTAAAGACCTATACCTCTAAGCATTCGTCCCTGCGCGACGATTTCAGGAAGAAGACCCGAAAGAGATTCCGCGATGATTTTTTGGAGCTGCTGGATAAATATTACGTATTTTACGCAGTATGGCCCAAAAATTCGGAGACCGAATTTGTCAATGTTCATTTCCGCATGCTTGCCGGAAAAATTTTCAAGCCCGCGGATTTAAAATGCATTATATTGGCTTTGGAAAAAGCTTCCATTGATGACGACGATGTAAAAGAAATGTGGAAGAGGATAGAGGGCGGTTGCGAAATGATAGCCCGCGTAACTCCCAAAGAAATTTGGGAGAACGACTTGAGTGATTTGGAAGAAGCTGAATTTGAGGAAAAATCAGTTGTCTTTGACGAATCGCTAAATGGTTTCTTTGTCAAGAGAGAAAGTTTTGAAAAGGCCAAAATAGGTGAAGTCCATAGGCTTCCTAAATACATCATGAATAAACCTGTTGTAGGCAATGTATTCTTGCAAAATGGATTTTCAGCCGGCAACCCTAAATTTTCTGACAAGGACGAATATTACTTCTTGCCCTGCAAAGAAGGCTGATTTTTCTTGCATTTGTGTTAAAATATAGCCCGACCCGGCCCTTCGGCAAGCTCAGGGACCTGGGCCGGGGAACGCTACAGAGAAATGCGGGAAATAACGCTCGGGCGTTGACTTTCCGCTGACCTCTTTGTATATTTATCCCTGTATTACGACAATCCCTGCGACAGTCGGCATAGGCCTTGCGGCCCGTACGTGCATCCGCGGTGGGGCTCATCAACCTTCTTGTTGATGTTGTTGGATAGCTGATAGGAACACGACCTATTCGAGTGTACTCGCTAAGGCGGGTGCCAGGTAACGCCGAGGAAGACCCTCGCCAACAGCATTGCAAGAGCATCCCAAAACATAACAAACCCAAATTGTGCCTGCAGTGCAGACGCAATTAAAACCGTTTTCAACGTTCGCTCATGCCGAGCGGGCTAGAGGATTATTATGGCAAGAAAAACTGATAAATTGGCTGTCGCGGAGTTTCCCCTCATCGATGAAACCTTACTCAAATCGCGGATATATACCATCCGCGGGGTCAAGGTGATGCTTGATGCCGACCTGGCCGAGATTTACGGGTATACGACAAAGAGATTTAACGAACAGGTGAAAAATAATATCGAAAAATTTGATGAAGATTTTCGTTTCCAATTAACTTTAAAGGAGGCGGAAACATGTTCAAGGTCGAAAATTTCGTCCTTGAACAATAGTCGACGAGGGACTAACATAAAATATGCACCCTACGCATTCACCGAACAGGGTATCTACATGCTCATGACGGTGCTCAAGGGCGAACGGGCAACTGCTCAAAGCAAGGCTTTGATTCGCCTTTTCAAGCAGATGAAGGACTGCATTGTGGAGAACCAACAGTTGATTGGGGTTGATTTGTTCTGCTCAAAATATAGCCCTGCCGATAAGGACGAGGTGTAAAAAACATGTATTTCAATGTGTATTGTAATGTGTATTGACAAGTGTATATGCATTTTCTATAATAGAGAGGTCAATAGATGAATATCACAAGGCACGCTTTTGAGAGAATGCGTGAAAGAGGATTCACCGTGGAAATGCTTGGAAAGGTTCTACGGAGAAAAGTCTTAGTACACGCCCCATCTGATAAAGAAGGTGTTTCTAAAATTATTACCGAGGTTGACAATCGATTTTGGACGTTAATTGTCTCTGACGATTTGAAAACTTTGATAACTGTAAGGAGAGCTCATGAAGACGAAGTGCAAAAAGTGCGAGAAGGTTAGGCTGCCCAAAGGGTTCAAGCTGGTTGACGATTTCTTGTCTAAAGAGGAGATTGAAGCGCTTGAAAACGACACCTCGATGAGAGATCCGATGGTTATCACCGGCGGTCATGAGTCGGAGACGCTGGAGGAATCCATTGCGCGTATCAGTCGCGCTATTGCCGAGGCCAAGGAAGAAAAGAAGATGTATTCCATAAGGCTCAAGGTCAAAACGGTGGAATCGATCAAACGCAAGGCCGCCGCCGCGGGCATCCCTTACCAGACTTACGTGAACGTGTTGCTCGACAACGCCGCATCTGCCTAATGTGGGTGACAACAGAGGGTGTAGACTTCCTGCTGGTCTCTTTGTATATTTATCCCCGTATTACGACAATCCCTGCGACAGTCGGCATAGGCCTTGCGGCCCGTACGTGCATCCGCGGTGGGGCTCATCAACCTTCTTGTTGATGTTGTTGGATAGCTGATAGGAACACGACCTATTCGAGTGTGCTCGCTAAGGCGGGCGCCAGGTAACGCCGAGGAAGACCCTCGCCAACAATATTGCAAGAGCATCCCATTTTCAGCGCATCGCGTTGAAAATCCCCTACATAAGAAGAACCAGTTATCGCAAAATCTGCGACAACTAAACAATGCGCATTTTTTGCGTGTTGTTTGCGCCACGTTTCACAAAAAGGATATCAACATGACCGAAAAATTACCCGTAGATGTTCACCAAGCTGTCAAGACAATAAAAAATGCCATCCTTCAAAGCCAATATAGGGCGGCGAAGGGGGTAAACAGGGAGCAACTGTCGCTCTATTTCGGGATAGGCCGATATATCTCGGAACATTCCAGAAAGGGGTTCTGGGGAACTGGGGCCATCGACCGCATCAGCGAACAGTTGCAGAAAGAATTGCCCGGATTGAGGGGATTCGGCGTACGCCAAATAAAGAACATGCGTTCTTTTTATGAAGAATGGCATCTGATGCTTGGTAAATCGGCAGCCGATGGCTGCCGATATGTTGAACGAATTTCTCTCGATCAGTTTTACGCATCATATAGAAATAATTAGCAAATCAAAAGACTTGCAAGAACGCCTCTTCTACATCCATCAATCATTCGTCAATCGTTGGGACAAATACAAACTCCGCGATATGCTCAAATCGGACCTGTTCCAGCATCAGGGCAATCTTCCCAACAATTTTTCGACCACCATGCAGAATACAAGGAACGCCTTGCAGGCGATTGGCATGTTCAAGGACGAGTACCTGCTCGATTTTATCAATGTCGAGGAGCTGGGTGTACGTGACCAGGAGGATATTGACGAAAGGGTCGTAGAAAACGCGATTGTTCACAATGTCAAGAATTTCATCATGACTTTTGGGCGAGACTTCGCTTTTGTCGGCAACCAGTACCATCTGGAAAAATTCGGGCACGACGATATTTGGGTCAATTGAGTGCATACTTACGCATTCTCGATACTAAAGTCAAGAAGCCCTTCGAAAATCCGAGCATCGGCATCATCCTCTGCAAGGAAGCTGACAAGACTTTTGTCGAATTCCTTATTCAGGGGTACGACAATCCGATGGGGGTTGCCACCTACAAATCAGCAGAAGATGTCCGTAAGGCGCTACCCTCGGAAGAGGACCTGCGCAAGGCAATGGACAGGGAGAGTTGAACATGACCTATTTTTTCATCAGTGACTTACACGTAGATTTTTACTCGCCGCTCAGCCGGACAGTTTCGCTGTTGCGTCAGTATTTCGAGGAATTCTTCAAACGGTATTTTTTGCCGGCGGATGTTTTTGGTGCTGAAAAAGACTTCCCAACTTCCGAAAGCAAGATGGATTTTTTCTTGAAAGAGTCCGCAAAAATTACGAACATTCACCTGTTAGAAAATTGCATGGAGGACGGCATTGCCGGATGCATGGGTATGTGTGATTTCAAGTACACGCACACACCGGGAGCGTCGGAAATCTTGAATCAGATGCTATGGTCAACACGCTGGTTCGATGGCCGTCATTGGAACTACATGCGTAATTGCGGCCCGTACGTGCATCCGCAATTAAAACCGTTTTTAACGTTCGCTCATGCCGAGCGGGCTAGAGGATTATTATGGCAAGAAAAAGTAAAATACCGAAATTGTGGCGCTCTCGGTTGCTGTGTATCTTTTTTTAAAGATACTATCTTTGTAGTGTATGGCTTTAGACTCTTCGAAAATGTATCCGTTGCTCCCTCTGAGGGACGCTATTGTATTTCCGCACACGACCCGCCGCATTCTGGTCGGCAGGGACATTTCTTTACGTGCTCTTGAATACGCCGAATCCCACGACGGCGAAATCATTCTTTCGGCTCAGAAAAATATCGAGCAAGAAGAAATCGAAAACCCCATGCTGGACCTCTACTCGGTGGGTATCCTTGCCCACGTGAGCAATGTGACCCCCTTCCCGAACGGTTGCGTAAAGGTGGTTCTCGAAGGCGAACAGGTGGTGGACCTCCGTTCCATCGCCACCAAGGATAACTATTTGACGGTTACGGTTTCGGCCCACAAGCCCTCGATTACGGCAGCAGACAAGACTCCCCGTTTCGAGACGGTGCTCACCCAGTTCAAGGAATATTCCTTGCACCGTAACATTTCCGAGGGCATGGTGGACGCCCTGTTCACCATGGACAGCCAGATCAACGCCTTTTACGGCATGATTCCCTTCATGCAGATTTCCATGGACGAACGCCAGCGTCTGCTCGAAATTGGCGATATCGACGAACTGGCGGAACGCTTGGTCGAAATCATGCAGGTGGCGGCCGATACCGACACCATGATGGTCAAGGTGCAGCAGAACGTGCGCCAGAAGATGGCCCAGCAGCAAAAGGAATGGTTCATCTCGGAACAGATCCGTCAGCTGCAAGACGAACTGGATGGCGACAGTGGCAACGCCTCGGAACCGGACCAGCTGCTCAAGAAAATCAAGGCGAAAAAGTTCTCGGCTGCCATTCAGGAAAAGCTCGAAGAAGAAATCAGCCGCATGCGCCTGATGCAGCCGACGTCTCCGGAATACGCGGTGAGCCGCAACTATTTGGACTGGTTCCTGACGCTCCCGTATGGCGAATACACCGACACCGTCCTCAACATGAAGAAGGTGAAGAGCGAACTGGATTCCAAGCACTTCGGCCTGGACAAGGTCAAGGAACGCATCATGGAATACGTGGCGGTGCTCAAACTGACGGGTACCGAGCGCCGTGCTCCGATTCTTTGCCTGGTCGGTCCTCCGGGCGTGGGTAAGACGACTTTGGTGGAATCTATCGCCCATGCCATGCAGCGCAACTTTGTTCGTATTACGCTGGGCGGCGTGCGTGACGAGGCCGAAATCCGTGGCCACCGCCGTACCTACATTGGTGCCATGCCTGGCCGCTTTATCCAGGCGCTTCGCCGTGCCAAGTGCATGAACCCGATTATTCTGCTCGACGAAATCGACAAGATGGCAAGCGATTTCCGCGGCGACCCCGCGAGCGCGATGCTTGAGGTACTGGACCCGGAACAGAATCACGACTTTACCGACCACTTCATGGAGGTGGGTCTCGACCTTAGCCGCGTGCTGTTTATCGCGACGGCGAACAACGAGGCCGAAATCCCCGAAGCCCTGCGCGACCGCTTGGAAATGGTGCGCCTGCCCGGCTACTACCCGCACGAAAAGTTGCAGATTGCGAGCAAGTACCTGGTGCCACGCATTTGCGAACGCACGGGTATCGAAAACGGCAAGGATGTCGCTTTTGATGACGGTATTATCGGCAAGGTAATTCGCGAATGGACCCGCGAGGCGGGCGTGCGCGAACTGGAACGCACTCTCGAAAACGTGGTGCGTCACCGCGCCAAGGACAAGGTGATGGGCAAGAAGTTCAAGGCCGGAATCACCGAGAAGACTTTGCAGGATTACTTGGGTGCTCCGCGCTATTTGGATAGCCAGCTTCCGGACGCAGGCCGTCCGGGCGTTATCGTGGGTCTCGCCTGGACAAGTGTGGGTGGCGAAATTCTGCCCATTGAATGCATGCTCTTGCCGGGCAAGGGCTCGCTTTTGATGACGGGTAAGCTAGGCGACGTGATGAAGGAGTCGGCACAGATTGCTTTGAGCCTCGTGCGCGAACGCCTGAATCGCTTTGGCATCGATCCGAATATCGTGAAAAAGACGGATATCCACATTCACGTGCCCGAAGGTGCTGTGCCCAAAGATGGCCCCTCTGCAGGTATTGCCCTCACGCTTTGCTTGCTCAGTGCATTTACCAAGCAGCCTGTTTCGCCCGAAATCGCTTTCACCGGCGAAGTGAGCCTTACGGGTGCATGCCTTGCCATCGGTGGCCTCAACGAAAAGGCGCTTGCCGCACTCCAGGCCGGCGTGAAGACGCTTCGCCTTCCCGCCCAGAATCAGAAGGATGTAAACGAACTTCCGGCGCCTGCGAAGAAGGGCCTCAAGATCTACACGCACAAGCACATCGATGAAATCATCAAGGTGCTGTTCAAGGAAACGAAGGCCAAATCGTAATAACTTGATTGCTGTCTACTTCCAACTTCCTACTGTCTACTATTTCTATGGAATTTACTTTAGATGAAATGCGCGAGCACCTTGCAGCTCTCGAAGCAAGGATTAGCGAAGCCTGCAAGATTGCGGGCCGTAGCCGTGACACGGTTAAGCTCGTTTGGGTGAGCAAGTTCCACCCGGCAGAAGCTGTAGAAAATGCGATTGCGCTGGGTGCTACTGACTTCGGCGAAAACCGCGTGCAAGAAGCCGAACTTAAGTTCAGCGAGCCGCGCAAGGCACTCAATGGCGAACGCGTGCGTTGCCACGTGATTGGCCCTGTACAAAGTAACAAACTCAAGAAGGCGGCAATTGTCGCCGACTGCATCCATTCTATCGCAAGTATCGAGGCGGTAGAAAAGCTGGAACGCGTCTGTGCGGCACTCCCCGGCAACGGCGCCGACGCATCCCAGGGCAAGATTCTCGATATCCTTTTCCAGGTGAACGCCGGTGAAGAAGAAACCAAGAGCGGCCTCGATGTGCACGAAGCCGAGGCATTCTTGAACCAGCTTGCAGAAAAAGCGGGTGCCGCGACTGATGACGGCAAGAGTGAAAACTTCCCGCACCTGCGTTTCCGCGGGCTCATGACCATCGGGAAGAACACGGGCAACGCCGAAGACAGCCGCGAATGCTTCGCATTCCTCCGCAATCTTCAGCAGAAGTTCTTCGCAAAGGGCGGCGCGTTTGCCCACTTCGACCAGCTTTCGATGGGCATGACGGGCGACCTGGAAGTCGCCATCGAAGAAGGCTCCACCATGATTCGCGTGGGAACGGCCCTCTTTGGCGAACGTGACTATTCTAAGCCTGTAAACGACCCTGTTTAGAATCAAAAGACGCTCTTTTGGGACGCAAAAATGTCATCCCGGGCATGCCCCGGGATCATTTTTTTATATAGATTTCTTACTAAGAAACAGAAAGGAGTAAAATATGACTATTGGAATTGTTGCCGGCATTGTCGTGGTGGTGCTAATCGCCTGGTTCATTTCGATGTATAATGGACTTGTAAAACTCCGCAATAACCGTGAAAATGCATTCGCAAATATCGATGTGCAACTCAAGCAGCGTTTTGATTTGGTGCCGCAGCTGGTGAGCACTGTCAAGGGCTACGCCACTCACGAAAAAGAGACGCTTGACAAGGTGACCTCGGCTCGTGCCGCCGCCATGAATGCAACGACTGTCGACGAAAAGGTCGCTGCCGACAAGGCGCTTTCCGGTGCGCTTGCCGGGCTCCGCATCTCGCTCGAAGCTTACCCCGAACTCAAGGCCAACCAGAACTTCTTGCAGTTGCAGAATGAACTTGCCGATATCGAAAACAAACTCTCTGCCGCCCGCCGTTTCTTCAATTCTACCACTCGCGAATTGAACAACGCCTGCGAAGTATTCCCGAGCAACATTGTGGCCGGTATGTTCGGCTTCAAGCGTGCCCCGATGTACGAGGCCACCGAAAGCCGCGACACACTCAACAAAGCCCCCGAGGTGAAGTTTTAGCCTTCCCTCATGAAATACGTCGGACTCCAAACCCAGATTTGGCGGAACAACCGCAACAGCATCTTGCTGCTGTGCCTGTTCCCCGTTATTATCTTGGTGATGGTGTTTGCGGTCATTTTGTGCCTGGACTTTTTTGGCGTACTTTGTTCGATTGTCGAAGGCGGGTGCCCCGAAGGCCACGCCACCTACATGAAATACGGCATTCTGCACTGGCCCGAAGTGCGGCATAGTTTTTGGGAGGTGCTTCCTTACACTTTGCAGATTGTCGGCGTGTGGTTCATTATCGCCTATTGCGCGAATACCGCCATTATACGGCATGCGACGCATGCGAAACCCCTTGAGCGCAAGGATAACCTGCGCGTCTACAATATTGTCGAGAACCTCTGCATTGCAGGCGGCATTGAGATGCCGCAAATCAACATCGTCGAGGATAACGGCCTGAATGCGTTTGCGAGCGGAATCGACATTCCCTCGTTCACGATTACGCTCACGACCGGACTTATAGACAAATTAAACGATGCGGAACTCGCCGCCGTCGTGGGGCATGAACTCACGCATATCAAGAACCGCGACACGCGACTCATGGTGGTGTGCATCGTGTTCGTTGGAATCTTTTCGACCATTCAGATGGTATCGATGAAGCTACTTTCGGCAATGCTCCGCGGCCCTCGCAATCATTCCCGCAGCAGGCGCGGCGGTGGAAGCGGTGGCGTCATCATCATCTTTGCGTTGATTCTTGTTTTGATTTGGAGCACAATCGGCTACATTTTCAGCTGGCTCACGCGTCTAGCCATTTCGCGTTCGCGCGAGTACGTGGCCGATGCCGGCGGCGCCGAACTCTGTGGCGACCCGTGGGCGCTCGCTTCTGCCCTGCAGAAAATCTCGGATTACCCCGGCCTCGACACCGTGCGCCGAAACGACGTGGCGCAACTTTATATTATTCACCCCGACGAAGAATTCGACAACGATATGAAACTTAAGGGCCTCATCGCGAAGGCAAACATCATGTTCTGCACCCACCCCGATACGCCCGAGAGAATTCGGTTGCTGAAACAGTTTTAAGCCTGGTGTCACTCTGAGGCCGCTCAGTGTCGGTATTAACCTTTATTCTTTTCCCGCTTAATCTGCTTTAATTGCGCAAGCCTTTCGCCGAGTTGCTTTTCCTTGCCGTAGGGCTTGGGCTGGTAAATCTCGGTGCCTTCGAGTTGCTTGGGCAGGTGTTCTTGAGCGGAGTAAGCGCCGGGGCTGTCGTGATCGTACTGGTAGTCGATCCCGTAGCCCAGCTTTTCGCCGACCTTCGTGACGGAATTGCGGAAGGCGCGAGGTACAGGGAGCGTGCCTGTCTGCTTCACGATTTGGTCGGCTTTCATTCCCGCCAGTTCCACGCTGTTGCTCTTGGGCGCAAGCGAAAGGTAAATGGCGAGCTCGTCGAGGGCGATGAGTCCTTCGGGGATTCCCATGAAGTCGTAGGCTTCGCGGGCACTTGTGGCAAGCAGTAACGCGTTCGGATCGGCAAGACCGATGTCTTCCATGCTCATGCGCATAAGTCTGCGCAGAATGAAGCGCGGGTCTTCGCCACCTTGCAGCATGCGGTGCAGCCAGTAGAGGGCAGCATCGGGATCGCTTCCGCGCACGGACTTGTGCAAAGCCGAAATTAAATTGTAATGCTCTTCGCCGCCCTTGTCGTAACGCAGAGGCTTCTTGTACTGGAATTCTTCGAGAAGCTTTTCGTCGATGACTTTTTTATCGCCCAGATTCTTGCCGATCCATTCAATCTGATTCAGCAGGAATCGTGCGTCGCCATCGGACTGTGTGATTAACTTGTCTATAACAGCTTCTTCGACTTCTACATCTTTAAGTTGCAAACCACGCGGGTGATCGCGCAGTGCACTAAAAATCAGCGTGCGCAAGTCGTCCTTGCTCAAGGGCGCAAAAAGAATCAGCTGGCAGCGGCTAAGTAGCGCGCTGTTGACCTCGAACCCCGGGTTCTCGGTGGTGGCGCCTATGAGCGTCACCGTGCCGTCCTCGACGGCACCCAACAGCGCATCCTGCTGTCCCTTGTTAAAGCGGTGGATTTCGTCGATAAAGAGGATTGTGTCCTTGAACATCGCCTTCATCTTGCGGGCATCCGCCAAAACTTCCTTGACTTCCTTGACGCCGCTCGCGACAGCCGAAAGCGCCACGAACGCCTTCTTGGTGTGCTGGCGAATCACGTGGGCAAGGCTCGTCTTTCCGCAGCCCGGCGGGCCCCAGAAAATCATGCTCGGCACATTGTCGTTTTCGAGACTCTTGCGCAACAGGCTCTGCTCGCCCAGAATCTTGTTCTGGCCTAAAAACTCATCGAGGTTCCTGGGGCGTAATCTTTCGGCGAGCGGCTGGTCCATCTTGTTACTCGGTTACAAATTCAAGCTTGCTAAAACCGCTGGGCAGGTCGCGCGTGGGGCGGCCGCCCTTGGTCATGCAGTGGAGCGTTGAACCCGTGGTGCAGAGCGTCCCGTTCACGTAAGCCTTGTATTCAAAGCGGAACTTGAGGCTGCCTTCGCGGACCATGGTCGTCTCGATGTCCACGAATTCCCCGTAGTGGGTAGGTTGTCTGTAGCGTACGGAAATTTCGAGTACCGGTGCGGCAAAGCCCTCGGCTTCCATTTCTGCATATCCTGCGCCAACGGCGCGGAAGAATTCGGTACGGGCCTGTTCGAACCATACGGGGTAAACGGCGTGGTGGACGATTCCCATCTGGTCGGTTTCTGCGTAGCGGACATCGATCCGCGCGGTGTGCTTGAATGTGCAAATTTCCATGCGCTAAATATATAAATTCAGAACTTTTAAACTAGAATTTTGAATCAAATATGATTATATTTTGGGCGGAGGAATCTGTGAGTATTCTATATAAGTTAATAATTTCGCTTTCAATCCTTGTCCTTGCGGCCTGCACCTCTTCCGATGAACCTGTGCACAAGGCCGTCGTGACAGGTAACGAAGTGTACAAGCGTCATTTGGCGAAGGGCGATAACGTGGTCATGGACTGCTATGTGTACGCTACCGAAAACAGTGTCGCGGTCGACATGTCCTTGGATCTTATTGCTTATGACCATTCGACAATGACCATGACCATGGTGACCGAAGTGGGCGACCCGTTGTGGTACACGGCGGATATAACTCTTTCGGGAGTCCTGCTGAGTGAATATGAAGAAACCTGCGAATCCGTAAAAAGCCAATTTGAAGGCACTGACGCAGAGGTCCGCTGTTCCAACTCCAATATTCATAGCCAAATCGAGCTTCCCGGTATAACGAATCCGGTAAAGTTGCAGCTCATGATTGAAGACGCCATTGAGGAGAGCAAGGGGAAGTGCGATGACCTGTTCAATCAGTACAGGTCTAACTTCAGCGAATTCGACGGCGCTTGGGATTTTGGCGAACCAGTCGAAGCGGCGCAGTCCTGCGAAGTCAATATGGCTAATGACACCGTTTACCTGAATGTCGCTTATTTGGACAAGGCTGTTACCATGAAAACGACAATGGCCGATGCGTCCACGTTCAGCACAACAGAAGAATATGTCGGACTTGATGACGCGACGCTTGTTGAAATTTGCAATGCGCACAAGGACGATGACGACATTTACAGCTATTCGGTAGGCTGCAATGGTCCGTGGTATGTCTATTCGCATCCCGTGACGATCAACGGAACGGCAATGACCCTGGAAGACTTGGCTGTTTCTATGAAAAAGGAACTGTGCCCGGGCTTTTTGATCGGCAGTTATACCCTGGAAGACTTGTGGAAATGATGGCCTATTTATAAATAGTTGTTACTGAATAAGTTAGCCCCTTTTTCCTCCGAAAAAGGGGTTCTTTTTTGGCTTTTTAAAACTATTCACAATCTATTCACACTCTTTTATCTAGTATGTAGACAGATTTATTGAAAAAAATGAAAATTTTTTGCTTTTTTTGACGAAATTCGTTGACAAAACCCAATAAAACTTATTAAATTTGGCTCACTCCTATGTTCAGTAATGAAACTAGGGTGTGCCAAAGTAGCTCAGCTGGTAGAGCAGCTGATTTGTAATCAGCCGGTCGTAGGTTCGATTCCTATCTTTGGCTTAGACATAATGGGTCGTTGCCCGAGTGGTTAAAGGGGACGGACTGTAAATCCGTTGGCTTACGCCTACCGTGGTTCGAAACCACGACGGCCCACGATAAAACGCCTGCTGAAGCAGAGAGCGCTTCAGCAGGCTATTAAGCCCAGGTAGCTCAGTGGTAGAGCACTTCCTTGGTAAGGAAGAGGTCTCGGGTCCGACTCCCGATCTGGGCTCTCACTAATTGGAGATAGAATCATGGCAAAAGAACATTTTGACAGAAGCAAGCCGCACTGCAACATCGGCACCATCGGCCACGTTGACCACGGCAAAACCACTCTGACCGCCGCAAT
>NZ_FXBA01000017.1 GCF_900177705.1 Fibrobacter sp. UWB15 | reverse complement strand
CAGGCCGCATCTCAATTATAACCAAAGGATTTTTTTCAGTACCGCTAAAGCTTCTTTAGAACCACCTGCCTAGCAGGTGGTTTTCGGTTATACAAAAAAACACCCTATAAAGGGTGCTTTTTAGTTGAGTATCTGTAGGCTTATGCCTGCGGCTTGACCGTTGCACGAATCAGCATGAGCTGCGCCGGCACGTACAGCCACCAGATAATATTGTTCGCAATTTCGGCAACCGACTGCAGTGCGCTGTGGTCGTCACCCGTGACCATCGAAAGACCGACGCACACATCACCGAAGAAGAAGGCGACCATGCCCCAACAGACAAACTTGGCGTTCACAGCCGGGAAATAACCCTTGCGCTTGGCAAGAATACCGATGATCACCGAGGTAATGACGAAGACGCCATAAACCACGACAACTGCCACCGTAAGGCCCAAGGTGCCGGTAGCGATCAGGGCGATGCCAGCGATAACAGCCAAGGCCAACAACCAGTAAATCTTGGGGAAGCTCTTGTCTGCTTCGGACTTGCGGGAATGCCTGTAAATCAAGATGGTCTGGAACACCATGAAGAAGGTGATACCGAGAACGGTGCTTATGGTTCCTGCATCGGGGACAAAAGCCTTAATCAGGCTAAAGCTGTAGTCCGCCAACAGCGAGAACACGAACGCCGCACGCAACAGTTTGCCATCGCGGCCGGAGAACGCGCTTGATGCCGTAATAAAGGCAAGAATCGTCAGCATGGTTGTCATGACCGACTTGGTGTAAAGCTGCAAGGTGCCAGAATCCGACAGGCATTGGCTTACCGCGCCGCAGGAATAGAAGTCAAACCAATCCTTGCCAGCCGTAATGAGGAGGAACACAGCAAGGACAGAAAAAACGATTTTTTGAGCAGTTGTTTGTAAAAGCATGAATAAAGGATAGCAAAATTCACGCTTGCTTGGTAAGCTTTTTGTAATATTTTACAAAATAATCGGTCAAACCTACTTGATTCGTACCTGACGCAAGTTTTTACCCTGTCGGACAAGGTAAGTTCCCGGAGCCTGCTTTAAAGAATGCCCCAAGAATCGGCCCTGCATATCAAAGACCTGGATAGATTCGCCCGCATTCAACGGCTGTAGCATTCCGACAATGCCGCGCTGACCAATGGCTGTCGTGGAATCTTCATCAGTCGAATCCTGTTTGGTGGTATCCGGTTCCACAAAGGGGTGCGCCGGATCGTCCACCACCACCTTGAACGTCACGGAGCCCTCGCAGCCCGAGGCGTTCGTGTGAACCGCCTTGTAGTAGCCGCTCATGGTGCCGTCCATCTTGCCGAGGTGGATTTCACGGTTCGTGGAGGTAAAGCCCTTCGGGCCGCTCCATACCCAGCGACCGCCTTCCCACGGGTGCGGGCCAATCGAAAGAGAGTCACCCTTGGAAAGCGAAATCTCAGTCGCGGTGGACCAGCCCTCGTTATTGTTGATCTTCGAATACGGGATGATGGAATCCGGCTTGCATGCGCCACCTTCGGCGCCTTCGATCACCATCGTGGTAATCGTGTTGGACTTCGCGGTCATCGAAAGCGCCTTGCCCGAAACCACGATATCGGATTGCTTGGTGAGACTGCCCGGCAGTTCAAAGCGCACCACCTTCGCGCTCGTGCCAATCTTCACGAATTCACCCAAATCAAATTCATACTTCACGTCGCTTGAGCCGCTGTTGCGCACGATAAGCACCAGCGCACCCTCGGGCGTGAGCGCCGCGAGCGTGTTGTCGTTGTCGCTATCGATAATGCGCGAACCCGGACGAATGTAACGGCTGAATGCGGCGTGCATGTAGTAACGCGCATTCGGGCTGAAAGTCTGCTTGCTGTGGTTCAGCGCGAGGCTACGCCAGTTCTCAGCCGGGTCGCCAATCTGCCAGTCCACCCAGGCACTCGCCTTCATGTCGCGCAGGTCCGCAAGAATCACGCCCGCCATCCAGAGCGCAATGTTCTCGTCGCCGCTCTTGTGGAGCGGGCCCGTTTCGGACTGCCACACCTTCTTGTCTTTCGCGAAAGCCGCGTTGAAAAGCTTCGCACGGTTATCGCCGCCGGAATAGCTGTGCGTGTTCACCTGGAACATGTAAGAAAGCGCTTCGCCACTGTACTTGTTGAACTGGTTCAGGGCATCGCCAATGTTCGTCTCGTCGGCGGCACTCACCGAAGTCTCCGGGAACAGGCCCTTCTTCTGAAGCGCCTTGCCGAGTTCCACAATCATCTTCGTCTGGTTGTTCTTGAAGCCGCAACCTTCCTGCCCGCCGTTGGATTTCCACCAGCCGGCACTCGGCTCGTTGAACGGTTCCACCGTGCGGAACGTGATTCCCCATTCCTTCTTGAAATGCAGCGCCACTTCGGAGAGGTAGTCCGCGAAGTCGTCGAAATAGTCTTCCTTGAGGTTGTCGCTGCCGTCGCTAGAGCCCGAAACGCAGCCACTCTTGGTCATCCACCACGGGGGCGAATTGCTGAACGCCTCGAAAATCGGGCTCTTCACGCGCTTGGAAAGTTCAATGGCGATCGTGCGCTGGTACGGGTCGGCCGTCCAGTCGAAATCGCCCTTTTCGGTAGGCTTGTAGCCGGGAACGTTCGCGCCGCCGTCGCCCTTCGTTAGGTGATTATGGCCTGGCTGGTCGCCGCCGCCAATATTGTAGCGGAAAATCGTATAGCCCAAGCCCGTATCGGGGTCGGCAATCGCACCCAGAAGCTTGCTGCGGTTCGCCTCGCTCCAGGCGCCCGCCTTTACGGCCCACCAGCAGAGGCTCGTGCCCCAGCCCTCGAAAACCTGGTATTTTTTGCCGGGGTCAACGACGACCTTGGTCTGTGCATACGCAGGGGCAAATAAACCTGCTAAACAGAACGCGGCAAGGGCCACGCCCGAGACTTTAAAATCTTTACCAATACCCATCATACCCCTAAATATACCCCCAAAATGACTAAATGTCAAATGTGGACTTTTTGGGGGAAATTACGGTTCTATTTCAACCCACGCAGGATTTCTTTTTGCTCCTGCGTGATGCGGTAGCTTTCGCAGGCTTTCTGGATGGATTTCGCGTGAATCCAGGGGGAAAGTTTGCGGCCCCTGATGTAGGGGAATGTCGCGTCCCATTGCTTGGCAAGCGCCGTCGCCATGTACCAGGCGATGACCATTTGCACGTAGTAGCGGTCGGTGGGACATTCCGCGCGGCCGTCGTCATTAAACAGAGATTCATCGATAGCCGCGACCCATTTTAAGAATCGCTGGTCGAATCGCTCGTCCAGGAAAAAGTTCATGAGCATGTTCACGCCGAAGCGAACCGTGTAAGGGGGCTTTGACTTGAGCCATTTTTCGATGCACGACACGAACCGCGTTTCATCCTTGAGCAACGCCTTTGGTGACTTACCATCGCAAACTGCCCAGTTGTCAATGTAGGGCAAGAACTGTTCGATGCGGTACAGGCATTCGTCAAAATCCTTGATGCGCTCGACCACAAAAAGGTGCACCTGGTTTTCTTCGAAGTACTTGTGCGGCAGTTTGTCCAAAAACTTGGCGACATCGACCGCCGCGAACTCCTTCGCAATCTTTCGCATGGTGGGCACGCGCACGCCGATAATCGATTTTTTGTCGATGTTCGGCAACAGCGATGCGTGAAAATCGCGGTACTTCAAATCCTGTTCGGCCAACAGGCGCTTGACAAGTTCGGCGGGAGTCATGGAATAAATATAATTATTCCGATTTTGCGATTCCTGTTTGTGTAGGTTCCTTCGGCTTGATCCTTGCGCTCATCCAGCTGAGAACCAGATTCTGCCACACCACGTAGCACGTGGGGGCGAGCGCCACGACGGGGCCCGCATACAAAGTGGCAATCCAGATGACGAGCGTCGTATTCTTCTGGCCCATGCTTTGGGAGCTTTCGATGGGGCGACGGTTTCTTTCGACAAACCAGCCGAGCGAAAAGAGCAGCACGCAAAGTACCAGCGAAATTCCCGCCATCATCGGGAGCTTACCGCTATTCCAAAGTTCCGTAAATCCCATTTCGCGGATGTCATAGCTCGCCTTCGCCAAAATCACGAATACCGAGAACGTCCACACGAACATGGTGTACTTCTGGTATTTGGCAGCACGGTCGGCAAGTTCCGGGTAAAATGCCCGCAGGCCAAGCGCAAACGCAAGCGGAATGCTGATGATGGGCTGAATCGTATTGAAAATCTTCATCGCGATTTCAGAGAGGCCCGCATCGGTGCCGGTCAGGTAACCGAACACAAGGGGAATCGAAAAGCAGGCAATCAGGTTCCCGCTCAAGAAAATCTTTAACGCAAGCGAGGCCGAACCGCCGAGCATCTTGGCCATGGCAGGGGCAGCGTTTGCAGGCGGGCAAAGTGCAATGATGGCGCCACCCAAAAGCACCTCGCGCGGGAGGTCGAAAAGCTTTACGATGCCCGCGATAGCGGCGACCAGAATCAGGCTCACCACCAGGGCGCGGATTTCAATTTTAAACGTGTAACCATGCGTCTGTGGCGGAATTTTCGTCACAAACGTCAAAAACATCATGGTACCAATCAAAAACGGCATTAACGGCGAAAGCACGTGCGCCTGCGGGAGCAAAATCCCGAGCAAAATCGCAATCGGCATCAAAATGGCACGTAAATTCTTCATACGCGGCCAAATGTAGAAAACCGCCAAAACCTAGGCAAGATAGGGATTAATTTCTATATTTACGCCCATGTTACGTTCTAGGTACGAAGCGTTTGACTTCGTGGAAAAGAAGGCCGAAGTCAAGAAAAAGTCGGGCAACCCGATTTTGATGATCGTGTCCGGCTACCTCGCGCTGGTTTCTTTGGGAGCACTCCTGTTGTCGCTCCCGTTTGCGCAGCGTGAACCGGTCGGCGTACTCGACGCATTCTTCACGGCCATGTCTGCCGTGTGCGTCACGGGTCTTTCTACCATCGATATCAGCGCCAGTTTTACCACCTTCGGCAACTGGGTTCTTGTGGTTTTAATGCAGGCGGGCGGTCTTGGAATCATGACGATTTCTACCGTGATAATCCTCCTTGCCGGCATGCACCCGGGATTCAACCACCAGTCGGCCCTCCTTGCCAACTACACGCAGGAAGGTAACGTCGATGCCGGCCGAATCCTAAAGGCCGTGCTCCCCTTTACCTTCGGGCTCGAAGCCATCGGCGCCGTCATCTACTTTACGCAGTTTTCCGACATGGAACTCTACGACCGCCTTTTCTGTAGCCTGTTCCAGGCCGTCAGTTCCTTCTGTAACGTGGGCTTCACCTTGTTCCCCGATTCTCTGGTACGTTTCCAGCTGAACCCGCTCATGAACATCACGACCTGCGTGCTCGCGCTGGCGGGCGGTTTCGGTTTCTTGGCCATTACCGAAATCCGTTACTTGTTCGACTTTAAAAAACGCGCTATCCGCAAGGTGTCGCTGCATACCCACATTGCCACTGGCTTTACCCTGATTATCGTTCTCGTGAGTATCGCCTTCTTCATGTTCAGCGAATGGAGCAATACTTTTGCAGGTCTGAACTTCGGAGAAAAGCTGGAATCCAGCGCCTTCATGGCATTCACCAGCCGTACCGCAGGTCTCAACAACATCGACACCTCGGCCCTGAGCGTGGGCTCGCTGTTCTTCTTCGTGATTATCATGCTCATCGGTGCTAACCCGGGTAGCTGCGGCGGCGGTATCAAGACGACTACGACCGCCGTGATTTTCTTGCTAGGGTTCAACCGCCTGCTGGGCCGCAACAAGACCCAGATTTTGGGTCGCACCATTCCCGAAACCACGGTCGATAAGGCCGTGCGAATCTTCGTGGTGGCAATCGTGGTCGTGGTGGTGGCAACGCTCGTGTTGCTCGAAACCGAGGCCGCCGGCAATTCCATCGAACAGGTTTCGTTCCTCAAGGTATTCTTCGAAGTGGCAAGCGCCTACAGCACCTGCGGCCTTTCCATGGGTCTTACCCCGGATCTTTCGATTCCTGGCCGCATCGTCATCTGTACGGTGATGTTTGTCGGTCGTATGGGCCCGTTGTTCCTGATTTCTGCAGTGGCTAAAAAGCAGGAGCAGGGCATGTGGTACGCCGAAGAAGACATCATGGTGGGCTAATTCAGACAAACAAGGTTTAGGAGTTCAAATGAAATTTGCATTTACCGGATTTCTTTTTGCCGTAGCCATAGCCAATGCCGCTTCGGTTTGGGAACGGTCCCCCTGGGACAACTCCCCCGCCGAAGCAAAAAAGGAACAGGCCGAGCCAACTGCAGTCCGCCAAACAGGCGAAGCCAAGCCCGCCGACCCCAACACCTTTATCGATTCCCGCGACAACCAGCCTTACAAGACCATTACGGTAAGCGGCGTAACTTGGATGGCCGAGAACCTGAACTACGAAGACAGGCAGAGTTCCTGCTACAACAAGAAGCCCCATTGCAAAAAAGACGGACGTCTTTACACTTGGCATTATGCCCAGCGCATATGCCCGCCAGGCACCAGACTCCCTACTGTAGCCGATTGGGAACAAGCTCTTTATTCTGACCGGTTCGCGCAAACCCTTTCCCTTAGCGGTTACCGCTTCTACAATGGCGATTTTTACGATTATGCAATGACAGGCGCCTACTGGGCAGCCGAAGAAAAAGAGGACTATGTCAGTTACGCCTATTTCTTTAAAAACAAGTTCGGCGACTGGCAGAAAGAGGCCTTCTACAAGGAACAAGGCAATTCCGTTAGGTGCATTGTAGGGAGTTCCGAATCCACTGGAGCCCATAAATGGGGCGACCAATAACTATCTTTAAGCCATGGCTTCTAAACAATTTGTAGTAATCGGACTAGGTAACACGGGTTATTTTTTGGCCCGCCATTTGACCGCACTCGGACACGATGTGATGGTCGTGGATCCGAGTCCCGAAAAAATCCAGGACATTTCGAACCAGGTGGCCCAGGCAGTCGTTGCCGACGGCACCCGCAAAAAGCAGCTCCAGTCGCTCCCGCTTTCCAAGGTGGACAGCGTCATCTGCTGTATCGGCGAAGACCTGCAGGCATCGCTTTTGACGGTACTTAACCTCAAGGAACTGGGCGTCAAGCACATTATTGCCAAATCCAGCAGCCCGGCACACACGATTATCCTCGAAAAGCTCGGTGTGGCAGACATTTTCCACCCGGAACGTGACATGGCCATTTCGCTGGCCGAACGTCTCAACCGCCCGAACATGCTCGACTACCTGCCGTTCATGGAAGGCTTCTCCATCGTCGAAATCGCCTGCCCCGACGCCTTCCTCGGCAAGACCCTCAAAGACCTCTCACTCACCCACAAGTACGGCATCCAGGTCATCGCCATCCGCGACCCGCTGGAACCGACCCCCAAGATCGGTAACATCGCCGACTACGTGCTCAAGGAAAACGACGTGCTGTTCGTGATCGGCCCGAACGAGGCTCTGGACAAACTCAAGGCCTAACAGGCTCTCAAACACAAAATTTTAAAGCCGGCGAAATTCGTCGGCTTTTCTTTCTGAACTGATTTCAAATAAACTAGAAAACAGGTTTGGTGGAAGCGGCGCGTTCCGAAGCGCGACTTGCCCCCGCAGTCTTCTCGGTGGCGAGCTTACGGTGCGTTACAGCACCCACTGCAAAGTAGCGGCCATCCTTCTGAACCAGTCCGGTGTAGATATTCAGCACCTTCTGGGAGAACCACTGCTGGTAAAGGTTCAAAATGCTTTCCTTGAGGGCCGAAGTTTCGTCGATAGCCGGGTTGCCCGAGGGCTTGCCATACTTGAGCGTAAACTGTTCGGACATGTAGGCTACCGCTTCAAAAGACTTGTTCAAACGGGCGCGTTCGACACGGCCAGTACGAATTTCAAAGGAGTAGAACTTGTCGTTCTTGTTAAAAATAAAGTCAACCTGGACCGGCAGTTCACCGAACATAAATACGGGAATGACTACACGTTCACCTTCGCCACTCTGACCATACGGCTCGTAACCGAGCTTCATCACTTCTTCAATAACGGTCTCACGGGTGGCACCAAAGGGAATGCCCGCAAAGTCATTATAACGCTGTGCGGCCGCTTCCAGAGAAAGCAGCAGGGTCAAAATCGTTATAATAAATCCAAAGTGTTTCACAGGATTCTCCTAGAGTCTTTGTAAAAGATAGTAAACTTTGTTATGTTGGTAAGTCCTTATCTGATATTTTCTTAAAAAAACGCCGATTATCTATATTTTGGCTCATGGCAAGCACTTTTGGCAAAATTTTTAGCGTTACTACCTGGGGCGAATCCCATGGTCCGGCAGTCGGTTCGGTCCTGGATGGATGCCCCGCAGGCCTCGAAATCACCGAAGAAGAAATCCAGGCGGAACTCAACCGCCGTCGCCCAGGACAGGGCAAAATGACCACCGCCCGCGACGAAAAGGACCAAGTCAAGATCCTTTCGGGCGTTTTCGAAGGCAAAACCACCGGGACCCCGATTTCTTTCGCCGTCTTTAACGAAGACCAGCGCAGCCATGACTACGCTGAAATCCAGAAATGGTACCGCCCTGGGCATGCCGACCTGTGCTACGACCTCAAGTACGGGTTCAGGGACTACCGCGGCGGTGGACGCAGCTCTGCCCGCGAAACCATCGGACGCGTTGCCGCAGGTGCCGTGGCCAAGAAACTTCTGAAGCAGGTGAACGGCACTGAAATCATCGCCTGGGTGAACTCCATCGGCGAAGTCGATTGCGGCCCGCTGGACCTGAACAGCCTCACGCTTGAACAGATTGAAAAATCCCCCGTACGCTGCCCCGACCTGGACGCAAGCGCCAAGATGGAGCAAGCCGTTCTCGACGCCCGCACAAACGGCGACAGCATCGGTGGCACCGTATGCCTCTTGGTCAAGAATCCGCCAGTCGCCCTCGGCGAACCGGTGTTCGACCGCCTGGATGCCCTGCTCGCCCAGGCCATGCTCAGCATTCCGGCTTGCAAGGGTTTCGAAATCGGAAGCGGCTTTGCCTCGGCTCGCATGCACGGGAGCAAACACAACGACGAACTTTATTTTGACGGCCACGCCTACCACACCCGCACCAACAATGCAGGCGGTAGCCTCGGCGGAATCAGCAACGGCGAACCCATTTACTGCCGCATGGCCTTCAAGCCCACCGCCACCATTTCGCAGGAACAGAAGACGGCTGGTCGCGGTGGCGAAAACGGAACGCTTGCCGCCCGCGGTCGTCACGACCCGTGCGTCGCAGTGCGTGCCCCGGTGATTGTCGAAAGCATGGCCGCACTTGTTTTGGCGGACCTGTTCTTGCAACAAAAGAGAAACAGCCTAGAATAAATTCAGATTTCAGAATTAGGAATTTCATTTTGCCATTCCGAACTCCGAATGAAAATGTTCATTCCACGTTTATTCATCGCCCTCTGCTACCGCGCCGTATACAAGTTGCATCACGCGCTTTGTCTTAGGCCGGGCGCGCCTCTACAGAATTCCAAACTGATTGTCGTCGGCAGTTACCGCACTGGTGGTGCCGGAAAGACGCCTTTCTGCATCTGGCTTTGCAAGCACTACTCAGCTCAAGGCAAGAAGGTGGCACTCCTCGCTCACGAATACGCCTTCGACGAAATCGCACTACTCCGTCAAAAATTTTCAGGCAACAAAAACGTTCAAGTTTTCGCAACTCGCAATCGCTATCGCCTGGCGCACGAACTCGACAAGTCGCGCAAGTTCGACTATATCGTCTGCGATGACGGTTTCGAAGACAGCCGTCTTACAGGAGCAGTCACCTTGCTTCTGTCATGGGAAAGTACACCCACAAAGCTTTCGGAGCTTTGGCCTTGCGGTAAGATGCGCAGTCTAGAAAAAGACCACAAGGCAAATTCCTCGGCCACAATGGCGCTGAAATGCTACGGCGAAAATCCCGATATTCAGTTTGTTGTAGACAAAGTATCCCGCCTGAGTCCCCACTCGGCTACGGCTGAAAAACTTCACGACGAACTTTCTCGAGACTCTTCAGCAAGCATTGTATGTGGCCTCGGAGACCCCAAACGATTCTGTCAAGACATTCAGGCATTCGGAATAAAGATCAAGCTTCATTACTTCTTCAAAGACCATTGCAAGGACTTTTCTAGAAAATTTGAGCAGATTCTCCAAAAGCACCCTCAAGAAGCCTTTATCATCAGCGAAAAAGACGCCGCACGGCTTCCCGCTGAATTTATCCAAAAAAATGTAAAGGCGCAAATTTACATTGCGCACCAGTCCATCAAAGTCTCGCCCGGAGTAGTCCAAAAACTCCCCTAAATTCAAGTCACGGTTTCAAACTTCTTTTCCAGTTTTTATATTTCAGTAAAAGAAGGAAGAAATCATGACGCTCACCTCCCGTATCCAGAACTTGATGCAGGCCCTTTGCCAGGAATTCCCGGAAAGGCAAGACAGACTCCAGCTGGGGTTCCTCGCTGCTATCAACAACGAGTCCTTTTATCTGTACGGACGCTCCGGTTCGGGCAAGAACTTCATGATTGGCCGGCTGCTTTCGGCATTCAAGAAAACGCGACCGCTCAAAGTTGGAACGCACCTGCAAGAACGTCTCGCAAACTTCGAAGACTACGACTTCATCTGGTTCAAGGACTTCAATCCCATTGACGATGTCACCAAAGACAACGTCCGTCACGCCCTTCAAGACAGAAAGAATTCGACTCTCATTCTCAGCAGTGATGTACGCCCCGAAAACGCCATGGGCCGCGCCGATATCGCCGACGATATCACCTTGACCATTTACATGCCCGACAATCTTTCTTCGGACGCCCTGTGCACTCTGCTCCAGAACTACAAGCTTTACGACAGCTTCAAGGTTCCCGAAGAATACACCATTTCGGAAGAAGAAAAGGCCGCCTGGGCCGAAGAAATCAAGAAGGTGACTCTCTCGCCCGACACCATGGCCATTATCGGAAAGCTTTCGGAACTCTGCATTCAGAACGCCATCTATGTTCCTATCAGCAAGTGGCTTTCTTTGGCAAACATCGCCCGCACCATTGCCTTCTTCAATGGTCGTAGCGAAACGAATTTCTCGGACACGCTATTCCTCGGCACCCCCATTTGGGGCCGATCCACATCGAACAACGCCATTATTGAAAGTTTCAACAACATTGTCAAATCCGTTATACTCAAGGATCTGGCAAACGTTGTGGAAAGCACCTACGATGCGCAGGCCCTTTACCGCAAAGTCAAAGGCCTCCTGAATAGTTCTAATAATTTGTACGAAACCAAGGAGTTCAACGGAGAACCCTGCATCAGCTACCGCATTACCATTGCGGGTGAACAGGTTCCCCTTTACGTGCCCCTGCACTATGTTGAATCCGACGAAGATTTCAACCCCTACAATGAACTCCGCCAAATCGAAAAGCACGTGCGTTGCAACTTCCACGGAACTTCCAGCTGCACCATTTCTATCGACTCTGCAGTCAAGGGCGTCGGTCTTCGCAACAACAATTCCAGAAACAGCAACAACACTCCTGGCAAGTTCGAAGACTTCGCGACGCTCCCCACGTACATTCTTCGCGAAAACGATCCTGAAGTCGCCAAGAAAAAACGCATTGAACTGGAAGCTAGCCAAAAAGAAGCCCAGACACAAATGGAACAGCAGGCAAAGATTCTGCGTTCGCTTCGCGACCTTTACCAGTCCAATAAGACTTTCCGTAACGACCTGTTCTGCAATCTTGAAAACTTCGACAAGATCCAAGGTGACTTGAGCGAAATTTTCAACACCATCAACGGTGTCGCAACCAAGCTAAAAGAAACGCTCGAGCTGTACAATTCGGCAGCCCGAGCCTAATCGCTCCATTTTATTGAAAGCGTAGCAGCTACTTTCCGCGACGGATACCTATGGTATAGGTATCATCGCTGCTACCCGCCTTTTCGCTGCCATTCATAATCTTCACCTTCATCTTGGTGATGTACGCACCGGTGCCTACCATGCGACCTTTTTCACTGCGGGCATTCCATTCAAAGAACAGGTTGCCCGGATTGTCGTAGCAGTTGGACTGTTCCGGATTTGCAGCATTATAGAATACGGCCTTGTCGTTACAGGCAATCACACCGCCTGCCTTGTTTACAAAATTTCCCAGGTGCGAGAAGTAGTAGGCATCCCACTTGATTCGAATCAAGGCGAGAGCGGAATCCTTATCGGCATCGCTCGGCAAATTCATAAGAGTCGAGGTTGCCAGTTCGCCGATATTGAAATTCAGCAACAGGCCCGGCAATCCAACGCTATCGATAATATCTTGCAAGGGCATATTCGACGGAACCACCATTGGGGCAACCGGATCCTTATGGGGCCAAGCTTCCGGATTACTTGAAATCGTTACTACACCCGGAGCCTTGATTTCGGTACGCTGTTCACCCACAATGCGAACCTTCGGGTTATTCACGTGTGCGACATTCCCGCTGCGGTCCTTGAATTCACCCGGCAACAGTCTTACATAATCGCCCACTTCCGGAAGCGTTGTTTGCGGAGTACGCTGGAAATACAGACGGACTACGTTGCCATTCGGATTCGCATTGGCACTTGCAATATAAAGCGAATCCATGAAGCTATCAGGACCTCTGTAGAATACAAATGCTGTCTTCCGGTCAACCGTCTTGTCGTCGGAACCTTCACTCAAGCTGATCGTCACGACACTCATATCATCAGAAAGCGGCTCGATGACAGCACTCGTTACAATGGGAGCCACCTTGTCCTCAATCGAAGTGTTCATCGAAAGCTTGACTTCTTCACCGGAATCTTCATCGGTATAAGTGTAATGGTACAGCAAGGAACCCGAATAAATCTGGTCCGAAACACCCGTGAATACATCCTTACGAAGTCCTTCAGGATTAAACATGGTGATCACCGAATCCATCACCACCAGCGGCCAAACATTTTCCTGCCCTGCCGTGGTATGGAATTCCGTTCCGCCAAACGACCAGGAAAGCGTATCGGGCACCACCTTGTCAAAAGCCTTACTGAAGGGAATCACGAGACTGTCAGGGATGCCGTCTCCGTTCACATCGTACATTTTCGCCTTCTGTGCGAACGGCACCGGAGGTTCCTTAAAGTGAATGTTCTTCCAAGTCAATATGTTGTTTACGCCAGCACCACCAACGGTAAAGAAGGCGTCTACCATGGCAGAATCACCCACCACATAGAAACTTGCAAATCCCAAGGAGTCCGTTGAAATGGAAGTGACGCGCTGGTTGTCCTTATCCAAGAAACTCAAGGGGAATTTCGTGTTCAAGTTGATTTCCTGGACGCAATTTATATCGGCATCCACAGCCAATTCGCCGCAAGTTGCCGTTCCAAACAGAAGCGCAATCCTTATAGGTACCGTATCGGGATATGTCACATGAGCCAGAAGCGTATCGTTCTTGCCACCGTCAAGTCCCATTACATCGCCACGCAGCGTGTAGCCTGTCGGATCAAAATAAGCGGAATCCGTCACATGGAACACATCCACAAAGGCGATGTCCGGGAGCGGGTATTCAGGCACCGTAAACGTAATCACCTGATACTGGCTATAGTCGGTGGCCAAGAAGCAATACAGAGCATACTTACCCGGGCTCAGCTGACGGGAGTTCACGAATGCGGCGGTATCAATCTTAACGCCCGCCATGTCTTCGCTAATAATAATTCCACCACCATACAGCGATCCCGTCTCAAGCGTTACGCCGTCAGCCGGAAGATTGCCGCCCTTCAGAATGAACACGGATTGCGCCAACTGGTCACGAGCATTCTGTACACTCGCCACATCACAGCTGACAGACTTATCGACAAGCAACTGATGGAATTCGTATTCCACGGAACCGTCCGGATTTTCTTTTTGCTTCGAGAAATACGTTCTTTCAGTCTGCAAATTAATGGAGGTGCGCATCTTGAAATTGGAGCCATTCGAATTTCGTTCCGAGAAGAAAATATGGAACGGATATTCCACGCCCTCGGTGAGTCCCAAGGTATCCAAATTAACGGCACGTTCCGCCGGATTATGGCAACCGCCAATATCCACCACCAAACGGTTATTGATGAAAACCCACACGTCATCGTCGCCACGGAACTCGAAATACTGCCCCTTGACATACTTAAACTGGGCAGAAATCTTCATCGCAAAACTGTAATTATGTTGTTTTCCGTTGTTAGTCATCAAATCTGGTTTCCAGTCATATTTCGGATTCAATACCGTCCTTGCAGAATCAAGATACTGGAAATCATCAACAGGGAAAAAGCCGCCATCTTCATGGGCTTCCGAAATATCAGCCAGCCAGAAACCTTCTTCGTCCATGGTCAAGTCAATATCGCGGCATACGCCATTCGTATATTCCTTACCGTTTGCATCCGTTGCAACCACTTGCGGTATAAACCACTTTTCGATTTCATGCGCCGCAGAACATTCACTCCACGGATAATGTAGAGAATCCACTCGTGCAGGGTATCCATTGACAAGCGTATCCTGCACCATCCCTGTTACCACGCCATCAAATGTAGGAGAATTCTGCCCCTGGCAAGTATTATATTCCACACCATCGAACTCCACCGTTATATAGGTATTCTTGCCGTCATTATTGTAGATATGACCGAAATCAATATCGATACTGTCATGGAACGCTTCGCCAGCCCAGTCCACCACCAAAGCGGAAATCTTCATGGACGGGCACACGCCCAATCTTTTAGGATAAGAGGTCGTGACAAGGAACGGGATAGAAGTAATCCATGCCGTATCGGATTCTGCAAAAATGGAATCCAGGCTAATGAGTGTCCCAGGAATCGTATCTAGACCGCTCCTCGAAAAATATTCAAAGCCGAAAGCCTGCCTAAAGTACACTTCCCATGATTCGACATGCTTGTAAGAGACACCCTGATACCAGCCGCAAGTATCGCTATGGAACGGAGCCATCTTAACGGTATCGCCATCCACAAACATCGTAGGCGTCATATTATCCCATGGGCTCATCAGACGCACCACTTTTTCTTCAAGCGGTGAAAAAATCAATTCGATGTTTCCCGTAGTCGTCGTATAGACCCAGGTTTCGTAAACGCCCTTCGGGAAGAAGCTCGAAATCGCCGGACGGATCGTATCCGCCTCCCAGCTCTCAACATTCCAAAAACGCTTGCCTTGGTTCTGACTCGAATGGAAATTCACCCGTGCACCGGCACCATTCCAGTCGTACGGTTTGATTTCATCCAAATGGAAATCGTAATGCCACCAGAACTTGTATTCGTCCGTACCATCCATCGCTACAGGGTTGTTGATGATATTATTCCCCACCGAAATGTACAGCGCGCTGTCCTTATAAGTAGAATTCGTACGCCAGGGATTGTACACATGCAAGGTACGCGTTGAATCAAAGCACTGACCAAGCGTAGTAATCTTGGCACCTACCAATCCGCCAGCTGTGCCATCCACAAAGACCGTGTCCATGACAGCAAAATAGGCGTCAAGTTCAATCACACCTTCCGTAGGCACCGACATATAGGGCGTGTATAAGCGAATAAAGTGTGCCGTCTGCAACGGGTTGCGTGCAAGCATCTCAGGCGATACGGCACCATAGAACCAGCCACACTTCGATTGGTCATCTTGCGCAAAGCGCATCATGATCGAATCAGTACCAAAAATCATCTGCGGCAAAGCGTGGTTGCCCCAAGGGCTCTTGAACCACACCACCTTTGAACCCGGAGGCACTACGCTAAACGTGTACGAAGTCTCCGTGGTATAAAGCCACACCTCGGTCTCGTCTGCAAACAGCGACTTGAAAGAAAAATCGCTCGATGGTTCCCAGGTATCGCAATGATTATTATAGGAACGCGAGACATCAGCCGTATCGGAACACACGTTTATCTTGAATCCGCCACCGTTCGGATAATCGGCAAGAGATTTGTCCCAAGTATAACTGAACCAATGATCTCCTTCAGAGGTCATTCTCGTATTCGAGGTTACCGCAAAATCAGCGTTCCAGCTAGTGACTTCACCCGTGATATGGTAACCGTATACAGCCTCGTTACCCATCACCGCATCGTTACGGTAAGGCGACTGAATATGCAACGTAAGCGTCGCATGAGCGAGCGCAACCCACACCAGACAAACAAAAACCATTAAAGTGTGCTTCATGGAACACAGCTCCTTTCATCACAAACAACTCCAACCTATAAATTATATTCCATATTAAAAATCGTAATAAGAAACAGCTTTTTAAAGGCAAAAACGTTGTGCTGCGCTCAATAAGCAAATGATTTCAGAGGGGAAAAAACAGACACAAGAAGCTGATGCTGACCCTGAACGAATCCTGAAATAAATTCAGGATGACATTGTTCAGGGTGACGGTGGGGGTGACGCAGGGCGGGGATGCGGGTATAAAAAGAAGAGCCCCTCGAGCGTTCGCTCAAGGGGCCCGTGAATCCAGCGGCGACCTACTCTCCCGGGCCCGTAGGCCAGGTACCATCGGCGATGAGGGGCTTGACTTCCGTGTTCGGAAAGGGAACGGGTATGACCCCCTCTCGGTAACCGCTGAAACAATATCGTCGGCGACAACTGTCTGTCGAAAAAGTCTTGGCTTGCACAGGTCCTGAAGCCTGGCGGGTCCGGGCTGCTCACGCAACTGTCGAACCAAATCGTTGAAAAGAAGGAAAAAGCTCTACCGGGCTATTAGTACCGCTCGGCTCAACGTGTCGCCACGCTCACACCTGCGGCCTATCGACGTCGTAGTCTACGACGGCCCTACA
>NZ_FXBA01000016.1 GCF_900177705.1 Fibrobacter sp. UWB15 | reverse complement strand
TACCCGTTCCCTTTCCGAACACGGAAGTCAAGCCCCTCATCGCCGATGGTACCTGGCCCACGGGCCCGGGAGAGTAGGTCGCCGCTGGATTCACGGAGCCCCTTGCCTTAAAGGCGAGGGGCTCCTTTTTTTTTATATACCAGCGGGCTGCGGTTTTTATCTATATTGTCGGTGCCTGATTTTGGGAATCGTGGAGGTATTCTTGTGAAATTTCTTATTGCGTCGTTGTTCCTTTTAGCCCTGCTCGCAGCATGTGGCGATGAAACAAGTAGCTCCGCTCCCGATCCAATCGGTGAAATCTCGTCGAGTAGCAATGAGGAGCTCGGCTCCAGTTCCTCGGTGGCGGAGAAGAATTCTTCTAGCTCTGTAAGTGGCAAGAATAGTAGTTCGAGTGTGGTTGAGTCGAGTAGTAGTATAGAAATTAATCCTCTCTGCGTCGATGGTGATACATCTATTAAAGACAGCTATGGACTGCGCCGATATCGTACATGTAGAAATGGACGCTGGGACATGGATTCATCTGCTCGTCTTGATTCTCTTGACTCTCTTGCGGCTATCGAAAAAAATAAAGAACACCCGAATATGGATAGCTTGTTTGCGGGTTACAATGGAAAGTATTTTGAATTCGAAGACCCGCGTGATGGTCGCAAGTATAGGTATTTAAAATTTGAAGGCCGTTCAGAAGATTTTGATGCGTTTACGACTTTTTATGTAATGGCGGAAAACCTGAATTACGGAAAGATGGTCCCTAGCGGTACGACAAAATTTGACGATAAAGTGACTGAAAAACTGTGCTATGTAGATGACGAATGGTTTTGCGATAACCATTTTGGTGGACTTTACACTTGGGCCGAGGCTATGAATCTGCCCAAGGTCTGCGATTCTGTTGAAGTGAGCCGTAATGATGCTTGCAAGGCTTATGCTGATTCTGCTAGAAATTCCGAAAAGATGAGGACCATTGTTTGGCAGGGGATTTGTCCTGATGGCTGGCATATTATGAATCAGAGAGAATGGTTGTATGCTGGTGGTGATATACGTTCTCAAATTTTATGGGAAAAATATGCTGGGCGAAATGCTAGCGGCTTAGCGATTATTCCGACTGGTGATTGGGTTAAGGGGATTGGATTTTCTGGGGTTCGTGAACTATTTGTTCAATGGATGCCAAATGAATCAAACGAAGAAAATGCCAAAAGAATATTTATTTCATCCATTTCAAATACCTTTGATAATAAAGGAACTTCTGGTGGAAAAAATATGTTTCAACCAGTTCGTTGCGTAATGGATGCACACAATACTTTGACTGAAGATTAGTCAATTTTTACTGAAAAATTTTAACAATAAAATTAGGGCGTGAGGGGCAGCGGTAGGCTTCCCCCTTTTTGTTTGGCCTGCTTCCAGGACCTTCTTTTTTACTTACAAATTAATACAGAGTGGAATATTCCAATCTGGAACTTTGACAAAATGTCCATTGCAATTTTGTATCGCATGGGTTTTTGTCCAGTGCATATTGTACTTTGATAAATGGTTGGCAAAGCAATAGGGTGCGCCCTTTGCAAAGCGAGGTGTGTTATGGAAAACGACGATATCAAAATCAAGAAACTGAGTCCCATTGTCGAGACAGTCTGGGGCGTCGTTATTTTTGTACTGAGTCTTGTGCTGCTTTTTGTAGGCGGCTAAATACTGCCTAAGCCTTTTTAAGCCTTCCAGAGGGCAGGAATAGAGCTTTGGCTGTCGTATATATCCTCTGCTTCGCGCATGGGCTCAGACTTGCTCTTTAGCGGAAGCATACGGTGTGCGTCCTGGTTTGCCGTCGGATGATTCACGACGGCTTTCTTGTACCAGCGCAGAGCCAGATTGTAGATGTGTGCTCGTTCCAGAATGTTTCCGATTGCGACATAGAGGCTTGCGAAGGCTGCGTTGTCGCTGTCGCTGAACTTGGCAAAGCGTTCGAATTCCTTTTCCCAGTATTCGATTTCTTCGTAGCAGGGCGGCACTACCGATTCGGCTACGTTAATTTCTTCTGCCATTGCCGTAGAAAGCTTGGGGTCGGACTTTACGATGTTCTGGATGGCCTCTGCAAGGCCCTTGCGGCCCGTTGCGGTTGCAACCTTGATCCAGGGTGCGTAATAGCGTGCCATGCCGTAGAGCGCGTTCATGCGCTCCAGCGATTCGTTTGCGCTTGCACAGCCTGCGGCCTTTGCCTTTTTGTACCATTCGGCGGCGCGGGCGTAGTCGCCTGCGTTTTCGCAGAGTAGGCCAAATTCGTTTGCCATGTTGCCGTTCGAAACTTCTTGCAATGCGGCGCTTTCAAATGCACTAGTGTTGCCTATTTCGAAGGTGTTGGCTTTCTGGTACATTTCGTAGCAGGAATCCAATGCGTTACCTTGTTTAAAATAGTGGGCTAGTGCGAGCGCCAGCTGCTTAGTAATGGGCGGATTCTGCACGGTATAGCTGGCCCATTCTTCGACTTCACCTGCTGGCGGGACATTGGTAGAATCGACGCCGTCCTTTATGGCTTGGGCGTGTCCCTTGGCCTGGTTGATCTTTTCAAGAGCCTTGAGGCCTGCCGGAGTAGAGGTATCCGGGGCGGGAGCGTTAACGATAATGTCAAGGAGTGCACGTGCAATGGAAAAATGTCCCTGGTTCTTGGCCATGACGAGTCGGCTGTAGTAGCTGGGGATGTTCGACGATTCCAATTGCATTGTACCCTCTTGTTTTGCTTGATGCTTCTGAAAAAGCATAATAGAATTTTTTTTGATGATGGATTGGTTAGAGTAAATAATCCATGCGATTTTTTTGCCTGCATTTGAGGAGGTTTGCCTTCAAGGTTGAGAGACGCGCTGCACCTGTAGCAGTCAATTTTGCGATATTAAAAAGGGCCCGCCTGCGCAGAGCCCTTTTTAATTTGTCTATAATTCGTCTAATCCTTAGTCGGCAAGGCGGAGCGGCATCAGCAAGAAGCTGAAACCCATATCGTCGCCAACCGGTTCGATGATGCAGGCACCGATCGGGGTGTTCATCTTGAGCACCACTTCTTCGCTCTTGCACATGCCGAGGATTTCGTAGAAGTAACGGCCGTCAAAGCCGATGCTGAAGCTGCCTTCGCCATTGTGGGTCACGGCTAAGGCTTCGCGGGTTTCGCCACCGACATCCGGGTCGGTAGCGGAAAGTTCCATATTGTTGCCATCCATCTGGAAACGAATCTGGTGCGTACGCGGATTGGCCATCGGCAAGATACAATGGACTTTGTCCAACAGTTCGGTTGCGTTAGCCTGAACGGTGCGTTCGAAATTCTGCGGAATCACGGCGCGGTAGTTCGGGTACGGACCTTCGATAAGCTTGGAGATAATCTGCGTTGCGCCGATGCGGAACAGCACGTGGGTTTCGGTGGTGCAGATTTCGACAGAGTCTTCGTTCTTGGCGAGGCGGAGCACGAGCTGGAGCACCTTCGGGAGAACGATTACGCCGGATTCGAGGTTTGCACCTTCCTGTTCGATGCTTGCGCGGCCCATGCGGTGACCGTCGGTTGCGACCATGGAAATCTTGCCGTCCTTGGCTTCCATGAACACGCCGTTCAGGTTCTGGCGGGTGTTATCGGTAGAGACGGCAAATGCGGTCTTTTCGACCAGGAATGCAAGTTCGCTTGCGGCAAGCGTGAGGGTGTTGCCTTCGACTTCGGGGAACGGAGGGAAGTCGCTAGCGTCGAAACTCGTAATGGAGGCCTGGCCCTTTTCGCTCCACTTGATGCGGGTCAAGTGATCCTGCACGTCGATGCTCACGTTTTCGCAGCTAGGCACGAGGGCCTTCACGAGGTCGGAGAACTTGCGAGCGTTGATCAAGGCTTCGCCGTCACGTTCGCCTTCGACTTCTAGCTTAATCCTCACACCGAGGTTCAAGTCGGTAGCGCAAATTTCGAGAGTGTTGCCTTCGAGACGCAGCGAGTAGTCGTTGAGGATCTGCAGGGTGGACTTATTGGGGATAGCGCTGATAGCAATCTGGAGCGCGTCCTGCAATACGGATTTCTTGATATTGAACTTCATTTATGCGCCTCTTTGGATAAGCATGGTTCCGACAAAGAAGATAACGGCAATGGCAGCGAGGACTGCAATAATTTTGGGGTCCAGGGCATTGGCCTTTTTGGGTGTAAACTGCTTTGCATTTTGCTTTGCGCGTCTACGATCGCTACGACTCATAGATATTCTCCATTTTTTATACGCGTAAAAAACTAATTTTTTTACGGACAAAAGGAATTAGGCATGGCTGAAAAAACGCTAAATAAGTTAAAAAACAAGGCGCTGAATTATGCGTCGACCGCTCTTTTGCGGGTGGAGCTTGCAAACGAGGAATCCAAGCTCAAAAAATGCTTCCAGGCGCTCGGACAAAAGCTCCATGGAGCCGTTCGGGACGATCTTTTGAGCACGATTAAGGACGATCCTTCCGTAGTGGAGCTTTTGGGTTCCATCGAAGAAAAAAAGCGCGTCATTGAATCCTTGCGTAAGCGAATCGATAACCCCGGGTCTGAAAGTGAAGAAGCTTGAAGTTCATGTATTCCCGACCAAGACCACGTCGGGTAAAAGCTATGAGTTCTCGTTGATTGGAGCCATTGTTGCCGTCGTGGGCGTGGTGGCTGCCATTTTTGGATTTATCCTGTTTTCGCCGGTACAGATTTTAGACAACATAACGAGCGGGAATATTACCAATGTCTATAAGCAAAACGCCGCCATCAAGAAGGAACTCAAGGAAATTCGTGCTAAAGTGGACGAATCTATTCTGAAGGCTGAAGAAACCCGCGCTCTCCGCGACAGCGCCCTGATGGTGGGTGGCCTTGGCTTTGTGCTCGACGGTGTTTCGGCGATGGATGATTCGATTTTGCAGAAGCGCAAAAGCGTAAACGAAGTGGAAGATACGTTCAATAAGCTTTTGAATGCCCTGGAAAATGATTCTGCGGCGGCTGAGAAGATTCCGGTGCTGCACCCGATGCGTAACAACCACGCCGTGAAAAAACGCTTTGAGATGGTCTACGACCCCTTTACCGATAGCGAACTTCCGCACAGGGGGATTGACTATGTGGCGGTCGAGGGCGATACGGTTTATGCGACCGGTGCAGGTTCCGTGAGCGAAGTCCGCAAGCATCGCGGTTTCGGTCTTGCCGTCAAAATTGACCACGGCCACGACGTACGCACTTTCTATGCCCATTTGGGACAGACCTTGGTAAAACAAGGTGAACACGTTCATCGCGGGCAACCCATTGCCTTGATTGGCGAAAGCGGTACGCAGTCAAGTATCGGCCTGCATTATGAAGTCCGAATCGACGGCATTTCCATTAATCCGGAAAGTTTTTATTTGACAAGGTAATTAGCGCACAAAATGCGAAAGCCCGTTCGCGTGGTAGAATTCTACGTCCGAAAGCACCTGGTCGACCCAGCTCTTGGTAAGGGGCGACTTGCTCCAGTTTTCGGGCTTTGAATTGATTTCGGGATTGGGGTAGAAGGTGGCGACTGCGTTTTCGTGGCTCACGCCCACCTGAAGCATTTTACCGAGGCGTTCAGCTCCGATAAAAATCTGTTCTAGGCCTTCGCCTTCTTTAAGGGCGAGAAGTCCCTTGGAATCTTTTTGTCCGTGGAAGTTAAAATTGAAGTTGGATACATGCTGTATCAGGGACATCAACAGGGCGGGATCCAGCTTGTTGATTTGGGATGCTTCCATGACGGGGAGTGCCATGAGTTGTTCCGTGTCCCAGGGTTCGCCGGTGTAGGTCACGATGAGCGTGTGGCTTGAACCTTCACTTTCGATTTGCGTCTTGTAGCGCTTGCCCAGTTTTTTTTGCAAAAGCTTATTGAGGCGGATGCCCCTGTTCTTGAATTGCTTGTAGCCGTTCATGGTTAAATAGAGTGTATCGTCCAATCGCGTGATAACGGGGGTGGTGGGCTTGTCTACAATTTCGTTGTAGGCTCCAAGGACTAGCGGGAGTACGTAGGCAAGTTCCGGTTCCGGATGCGAGAGGTTGCAGTCGTTATCGACCTTGAGGACCTGCAGGGAATCAAGCTTCATGACGGCGATGGCGGCGTAGTCTTCAAAGAGGCTTCTTTCGTCTAATTGCGTATCTGCTGCTTTGGGGACAATGAGGTAGGTGACGACGATGGTTGTAACCAGGGCGACGGAGCCGATGATAGTGCGCCAAAGTTTTGGGGCCCTGAAAATCACTTTAAGCCAGCTACGTACCCTGGGGCTTTTCCCAAGGTAAACGGCGAGGAAGGCGAAAATGATTGTCCACAGGATAACGAATATCACGCCTTACATTATAGCAAAGCGCGCAAATTCTATCTTTGGGGTATGCTGGATCCCTTGAAGAATATCGTGGTCATTGGTGACCGAATCTTGATTAAGCCCCTCGAAGCATCGAACAAGACTGGGAGCGGACTCTATCTGCCCCCGAGCGTTCGCGAACACGACGCCGTGCATACAGGTATAGTGGTCAAGGTGGGACCGGGATATCCGCTGCCTGTGACGCAAGATAGCGATGCCGTATTCCGCGGGGAATCTCCCGACGAAGTCAAGTACTTGCCGCTGCAGGTAAAAGAAGGCGACGAGGCCCTGTACCTGCACGCCAATGGTCATGAGATTGAAGTGGCGGGCGAGCGCTATGTCATTATTTCGCAGAATGCCGTACTTATGGTCATGCGCCAGGACGTGCCCGACGACGTCTCTGGAATCGAGAATTTGTAGTTTGAATGTCATGCTGACGAAGGTCAGCATCAGCTTTTTTATATAGGATATTTATCGCGGGCCGCTTCGAGCTCGGCGGACACCTTCTCCCAATCTTCGTAAAGCTGGTCGACTTTCTTCTTGTTGTCGTCCATGTCCTTTGCGATTGCGGTGATGGCGTTGCCGTCGCCGGTTTCGGAGGCGGTCACGAGCTTGGCTTCGAGTTCGCCGCCCAGGGCTTCAGCTTTCGCGATATCTTCTTCGAGTTTGGCAAGCTTCTTTTCCAAGGGCTTGATAATCTTGCTGCGTTCGGCGATGTAGTCGGCGCGGGCCTTGCGGTCTTCTTTGGCGCGCGGGGCACTGGTGGGTGCATCCGTTTTCACGTCGATGTTTGAAACCTTGATATTGGCCGATTCAGAGCCGCCCGGTTTCTTTTCGCTGGCCCAGCCCACCTTCTCCAAGAAGTCGGCGTAGGTGCCTTCGAATACGCGGCACTTGCCGCCGTCGAACACCACGAGCCTTGTGGCAAACGCGTGCAGCAGTTCTTCGTCATGGGTCACCACCATTGCCGTTCCTTCGTAATCTTCGAGGGCGTCGATCAGGCTTTCGATGGATTCCATGTCCAAGTGGTTCGTCGGTTCGTCGAGCAGCAACATATTGCAGGGAGTTGCCAGAATTTTGCCGAGCAGCACGCGGCTGCGTTCGCCACCGCTTAAGACTTTCACCTTCTTTAACGCGGCATCGCCGCTGAACATCATGAGGCCTGCAAGTCCGCGGGCGCGGCTCTTCTGCGAAACTTCGACGATGGCCGAGGCGATTTCTTCTTCGACGGTATTGTCTAAATTCAGGCGGTTGATATTCGTCTGTCCGAAATAGTTAATCTGCACGTTCGGATTCGGAGCGATTTCGCCCGCGACAGGTTTGAGCTCGTTTGCAATCAGGTTCAGGAGCGTCGTTTTACCGCGGCCGTTCGGGCCAATGACGGCGATGCGGTCGCCCTTAAAGACTTCCATGGTGAGGTCGGTAATCAGCTCCGGGCCGTTCGGGTAGGCAAAAGTCAGACCCTTGATTTGCAGCATGCGCTTGCCGGGGAAACCTGCCTCGGTAAAGCTGAAATCCAGGTTGCGTTCGTGGGTGAGGCGCTCGCCGGTAGCAAGCTTTGCCGCTGCCTTGATCTTGGACTGCACCATAGCGGCTTTTGCGGCCTTGTAGCGGAAACGTTCGATGACCTGTTCGAGCTGCGCCTTCTTTTTCGCCTCGTTTTCCTGCGTGCGCTGGGCGACTTCTTCTTCTTCGGCAATGGTTTCGCGGAGCTTTTCTACCGTACCCTTCACCTTGCGCATCTTGTGGCGGTGAATGCCTACCGTGTGCGTGCAGACTTCGTCCATAAAGTGATGGTCGTGGGTAATCAAGAGCACTTCGCCCTTCCAGCTGCGCAAAAAGCGGCTGAGCCAGCGCATCGACACGATGTCCAGGTAGTTGGTCGGTTCGTCGAGCAACAGCATATCGGGTTCGCTCGCCAAGACCTTCGCCAAGTTCAGGCGAATCTGGAAACCGCCCGAAAGGAGTGCGGGGCTCTTGTGCATGGATTCTTCGTCGAACCCCAGGCCGAACAGAATCGCTTCGACCTTGTGTTCTTCGATCCAGCCGTCTTCATTGGGCTTTAATACGCTGCAGGCTTCTTCGTGAACCGTGGCGTGCGTAAAGTTCAGGTGCTGTTGCAAGTAACCCAGTGTGTATTTCTTGGGAATGTCGATGGAGCCTCCATCGATGCATTCCTGGCCGAGAATCATCTTGAAAAGGGTCGATTTGCCGCAACCGTTGCGGCCTACAAGGCCCACGCGTTCGTGGTCGCCTACAAGCATCGAGGCGCCGTCAAGCAGCACCTGTTCACCAAAAGACTTCGAAATGTTCTGAATCTGAATCACGGGGATTAAAGATAGAAATATAGTAGGCAGTAGGAAGTAGACAGTAGGCGGTAGGGAGTAGAACGAAGGTTGCTCACGGTTAAGAGGGAGGGCGCTTGCCAAATTCCTTTCAGAATTATATTTTCAGATAAAGAGCGGGGTTTCCCGCAAAAAAGGAGTTTGATGATGACCAAGAAATTCTATTCGATTGCAGTGCCATGCGCGTTTGCCATGGCATTCGGTCTTTCCGCCTGTTCCGACGATTCCTCGTCGGGTACGGACGCCAATATCGATACCGGCGACGAAATCAATATCCCCGTTTCGGACAAAGTGTCGAGTGCCACGGACAAGAGTGTTTCCAGTTCCTCGAAAGTCGACACGCTTAGGGTAGAAGCGTATGATTCTGAGGAATCCGGCTCTTCTGCAGACGCCGAGTCGAGCTCTTCTTCCGAAACTTCTGCAAAGGAAGACGCTGGCTTTATTAACGAGGGCTGGCGCGACGACTGCCTCGCCAAAATCAACGAGTACCGCGCTACCGAAAACTTGAAGCCGCTCACGCTCGCAGCGCAAGAAAAGCAGACGTGCGCCGACAAGCAGTCCGCCGACGATCTTAAGTCGAACAAGGCTCATGGCCACTTCGGCGATTGCGGTGAATTCGCGCAGAACAGCGGGCCGAATTTCAACGCTAAATGGCAGAAGAACGCTACTGCCGTTGCCGAATACTACCTCAAGATGATGTGGGAAGAAGAAAAGGCGCTTGTTACAAGCGGTGAACGCGATCCGAACAAGAGCGAGGATTACCCCTATATCGGTCACTACCTGAATATGAAAAACACAAGCTACACCAAGGTCGCTTGCGGAATCACTCTTTCTGAAGATGGCAAAACAGGCTGGTTTAACGTAGACTTCTTCTAGGGGTTTTTCTTCGGGCGGATTTTTCCCGATTTTAGTTTCTTGACATATTCCAGGCCCTTTGCGTGATCGGCGGCAAGGGCCATTTTTTGTTTCTGGAGGAAGTCAATATAGATACCAAGTCCTTCTTTCAGGTCTATTCCGGCGGCTTCGATAATGTTGAAGAATATCCGAATGGTGGGGATTTTTTCGCCCTTTCCGAGGTGCCTTACGTATTCTCTGGAAATATCGCTAAAAAAGGCAATGTTTTTCTGGGTATTACGCGTCCTTAAGAAAGCGATAAACTCTTTCAAGGCGTTCTTATGGACTTCGTCATCAAACATAATTTAATTTTAAAAACGAAGCCTTAAAAATCACGCCAACTATAGTTGTCTGTTTTGAAGAAAAAAAAGCGCTTGTACGAAAAAAATATGAATGACCGCGAATACAATAAATTATATTGCCTTATCGTATGAAATGGTGTGTAATCGTTCTAATATTAGCGTCAACCCTTTTTGCAAAGGACATAGCCTGGTCACCCGATAAGATGCTCGGGAATCCCTTTAGAATGCATGAGTTCGAGGCGGTGAACTTTCATGCAACGCTTGTTGATTACCCATTTGATTTGGCAAAAGATTCTGTAACACTCCGAATTCCTAAAGCAGTCGTTCTCTATATCCACGGATTCAACGATTACTTCTTTCAGCAGGAATTGGCGCAAAAGATAGATTCTGTCGGTTATTCTTTCTACGCCATTGATTTGCATAAGTACGGCCGATCCTATCGTGAAGGCGAAAAAATGGGTGAACTCCGGGATATTTCGGAGTATTACGCCGAATTGGATTCCGCGATTGCGATGATTCACGCTATAGAAGGTGATTCTGTTCCACTGGTGTTGTTAGGGCATAGCACCGGTGGTTTAATCGCATGTCTTTATGCCGCTGACCGCGAAAACGGTGCCGGAATATCTGCTATCGTTCTCAATAGCCCGTTTCTGGAAATGAATTATGTGTGGCCGGTACGTCGCCTTGCGGTTCCGTTACTTTCGGCCTTCGGTAACGTTGTGCCGGGTCTTGGAATTCCCCGTGGCGAAAACCCGAATTACGACAAGAGCTTGCGCAAATCGGAATACGGTGAATGGGAATACGATGGAAACTTGAAGGTGCCAGGTAGCCTTGCCATCGATTTCGGCTGGCTCCATGCCATCCATTCGGGGCATGCGCGTCTTCAGGAAGGATTGCGCCTTATGCCGCCAATTCTAGTCATGCATAGCGGCTGCAGTTACCGCGACGACGACTGGAGCGAAGAATATACCTATTGCGACGGCGTCTTGGACGTCGAGCATATTCGCGAATACGGTAGGAACCTTGGACCCAGCGTAGAGTTGGAAGAAATCCAGGGTGGGCTTCACGACCTGTTCCTTTCCCGCAAGCCGGTCCGCGATAACGCCTATAGCACGATGTTTAAATTCCTGGAGTCCAGGCTTTAGTCCGCCCGGCGGCCTTTGACATCTACCTTGTGATGCAATTTACGCACTTTCGGTTGAGCGATGGTGCGTTTTTTAATGACGGTGGGGCCGATATCCTTTACTTCGAATTCTCCACTCAGGAGCCAGGAATCGTTGTCGCTTTCGACCTTTACAAAAGCCTTGTACTTACCCTTTTCGGAGAGCGTAAGCGTGGCCTTGTCGGCGCCTTCGATCAACTTGCCGTCTTTGTACCAGAGGTAGTCATAGGCGCTGCCTTCTACTTGCAGGGTTATCCCGTTCTGCTTGAGCTTGGGCTTTGCCATGGTAATATACTTGTTCACGATTTTGGCTAGTTCCTGTGCGCCTTTTGCGTTCGGGTGGACGCTATCGTCTAAAAACCATTCGGGTGTCTTGAAAAGGGCGTGCAGGTCAATAATGTTTACGCCCTTCTTTGTTGCGGTTTCCTTGATAATCGGGTTGATTTGACTTACGATAGCCGTATCCATGATGGCCCAACCCACGTTGTTGCTGTAGGGCTGCAGCGTGGCGTAAATTTCGGGGCTTGTGGGCAGGTGCGCAAAGGTGTCGATGAGCGCCTCGTAGTCGGCGTAAAGCTGCGATTTTTCGCATTGGCCGTAAAGGTAGTTGTAATTGCCTCCGGCGCTTTCCATAAAGTACTTGCTGTCGTTCGTGCCGAGTTCAATGACCACGATATCTGGCGAAGAGGCGAGCGCTGCCTTGAACTTTTCGGTTTTCCAGTAGCTGGAATTGTTGTCTCCCGATTTAATGGTGGCGCCTGCAAATGTCATCGAAGAAACGCCGAAGTTCGTGACGGCGTAATCATTCCCGAGTAATTCTTGCAGGTGGTCGGGGTATTTCTTTTCGCTCCAGATTCCGTAACCTTCGGTAATGCTGTTGCCGACACAGGCCACGTTTGTTGCGGCATGTGCTGTAAAGAATCCTGCACCGGCCAAAACTACCACTGCAGCTTTCAAAGTATTTTTCCCAAACATTCAAACACTCCTTTATGTCTATAATATAAAAAAGCCCGCCGGCTTTGATATAAACATTCGCCAGCGGGTTTTGAAAGAGCTTGTTGAATTAGATTACCACCTGCCCTTGAGAGCCTGCGGGCATTCCACTTCCTTGAATTCATGGTTCGGGTTGCCGGCTGCTTCCATCCAGGTGGCAAGGAACAGGCAGCCTTCCTTGGCTTCGGAATCGTTCTTGAAGACTTCGTTGCACTTGTTGGTGAGGCACTGCTTGCGCTTGCTCAGAAGGTCTCCGTCGTAGCCAACGCTACTTTCGCAGTCGGAGAGGAGACCGCCGTATTCTGCACCCTGGTTGCCCCAGCCCATTTGGGAACATCCGTTTTTGAATGCGCCGAGTCCACCGCCCGGGATCATGATGTCGAACTGGCCGTGGTTAACGTCGCCACCGATGTTCGATGCCATCACGACGAGAGTCTTGCCCTTAAGAGCCTGATGGTTGCCCTTGGTTTCGTACTTGCCCTGGCCAGTAAAGGTGAGGGCGAAGCATTTACCGCACTTTCCGCCGTCTGCAGCAGGAACAGCTGCAAATGCATAGGCGACCTTGTCGCTTGCGATGATCGGAATCTGGCTTGTGCAGGTAGTCTGCTGGCCACCGGAGCAAATGCTCTGGCCGCCGCTAACGGGGCTCTTGCCCTTGGCGTCGCAGGTCTTGGTCGGGTTACCATTTGAATTTTCTTTCCATGCGCAGCTCGGCATGCAGCAGTCCCAGTAACGGGTTGCCCAGCCCTGCTGGCCGCCTTTACCGGCGTCGATATACTTGGAGGCCTCGGCGTCGTTTCCGCCACTGCTCTGTGAATTGCTCGACTTGGCGACGGAGCTAGAGGACTTGACAGAGCTCGAAGATTTCGGTTGCTGCTGGCTACTCGAAGACTTCGGCTGTTGTTGGCTGCTCGAAGACTTCACGCTGGAGCTGGAATTCGGCTGAGAAGCGCTGCTTGTCTGCGCTGCGCCGCCACCGATGTTTTGGCAATTTTGATTGGTCGGATCGTAATAGCAGTTTATCTTGCAGGATTCATCGTAGGCGTATTGTTCGTCGTGGGAACCCTTAAGAGTGGTGTGGGGATCGACGCACTTGCCCGAAGCGCTGTCCTGGCATTTTCCGTCGCACTGGTTGCTGGAGGTGGCGGCAGACGAATTCGGCTGTTGCTGATTCGAAGAAGAGGTCGGTGTCTGCTGCTTATCGTCAGAAGAATTTGTGACGGTCGTTTCAGAAGAGCTGCTTGCCACAGGAGTGGTGGGTTCGTTGCCAGAAGAAAGCGTCGGCATGGGATCCGTTGCGCTAGACAGCGTGGGTATAGTAGGAATTGTGGCTTCTGCAGATGAAGTGGGTGATGCCGTCGTTGCTGCAGTAGCGCGGGTTACGATAGGGAGGGCACCCGCATCGACATTTTCCAGAATCATGGAGCCGTCGATAGCGACGATAGAACCTGCAAGAGTTCCGTCGATAAAGGTGATTGTACCCACTACGTTGCCGCTAAGGTCGGTGACAATGCCTGCAGAATAAATAAGATACGATTGGTCGGCCTTCAAAAGCCAACAAGGTTCATCTGCCGGGAGCAAGTTGGGATTGTCGCCCGTGGGCTGGGTAGCTTGGGGATCAAGGTTGTTGATTGCATCCGCAGCTTCTTCGGAGCAGTTGACAAGTGCGAGAACTGTGCTCAGGACTAGCACGGATTTCAGGAATCGGTTTTTCATATGCATCCTCAAACAAATACAATTAGACTTTCATTCCGAAAGTCCTTCCAATTCCATCCGCGCATAAAGATAGATTAATTGGTGCAAAAATGCACGTAAATTTTTAGAAGGTAATCACTTGCGAGATGTTTGTCACATTTTTTTTGAAACGAAAAATCCCGACTGGGAAGCCGGGATTGTGATTCTTGAAATTTTGAATCAGATTAGTATCTCTGTTTCAGTACGTCGGGGCATTCCACTTCGACATAGTTGTGTTCGGGGTTGCCTGCGGCTTTCATCCAGGTTGCAAGGAACAGGCAGCCCTTCTTGGCTTCTTCGTCGTTCGCAAAGGACTTGTTGCACTTTTCGGTGAGGCAACTTGCATATTTGCCGGCGCTGTAGCCGGTTTCCTTTTCGCAGTCGGAGAGGAGTCCGCCGTACTGTTCGCCCTGGCTGCCCCAGCCCATACTGGCGCACCCGTTGAACATGCCGACGCCGCCACCGGGGATCATGATATCGAACTGTCCCTGTTGTACATCGCCACCGATGTTGGTTGCCATAATGATGAGTTTTTTGCCTTTCATTTTTCTGGTGTTGTCGTTTGTCGAATTGTAGTGCCCTTCACCGGTGAAGGTGAGCTGGAAGCACTTGCCGCACGACCCTCCGTTCGCTGCCGGTACAGCCGCGAAAGCGAATGCCATTTCGTCGCAACCGTCAACCGTGAACGGGATCTGGCTTGTGCAAGTCATGGCAGAACCGCGGCCATCGCAAACGCTGCCGTTGTTCCAGTCGGTGTCGTTGGTTTTACCCTTGTTGGTGCACTGTCTTGAGGGGTTTCCGCCAGAGTTTTCTGTCCAGGAGCAACTAGGCTTGCAGCAATCCCAGTAACGGGTTGCCCAGCCACTACCGCTTGCGCCACCTTTGACCTGGATGTTTGGGCATCCGGCCGGTTGATTGGAAGAGCTGCTTTTGGTGCTGGAAGAGGATTTTGCGGAACTGGAGGACTTTGCCTTGCTGCTAGAGGATTTGTTGTTTGCCTTTTCAGAAGAAGAGCTTACGCCTTGTATTTCGCTGGAGGTGGGCTCCGGAATATTACTGTCAGAAGAGATGCCCGGCAAGACTCCGGCCGAAGATTCCGGCATTGGCGGGAGCAAGGTTTCCGAAGAGCCCGGAATGATGCCTGCTGCCAGCTGTTCGAGAGTGGTAATGGGGTAGGGAGAGACGTCTACATTTTCAAGAAGAACCGTGCCGTCTGCGGCATAGATTGTCCCTAAAAGCGTCCCTTCTATAAAGACGACTGATCCTATAACGTTGCCGCCTACGTCAGTTACGGAGCCTGTCGGATAAATCAAGATATCCTGGCCGATGTTCATAAGCCATGCGGCATCGCTCGGGCTGACTTGGGCGGTGTCATTTCCGTTGTTGATTGCATCCGTGCTTTCTTCGGAGCAGTTGACCAATGCCAATACGGTGCTCAAGACCAGTATAGACTTAAGAAATCGATTTTTCATAAATCTCCTCATAACAGTAAAACGAGACTTCCTTTTGAAAGTCCTCCAATTCCATCCACGCTATAAGATAATCTAAACGGGTGTGAAAAGCACGTAAATTTTTGGAAGACAAGCGCTTGCGAGAAATTCATCACATTTTTATTGAAACGAAAAATCCCGGCTTTTAGCCGGGATTGAAATTTTGAATCAGATTAATACTTCTGCTTCAACACGTCGGGGCATTCGACTTCGGTGTAATTGTGCATCGGGTTGCCGGCTGCGTGCATCCATTCGGCAAGGAACAGGCAGCCTTGCTTGGCTTCGCTGTCGTTACTGAATACGCTGTTGCACTTGTTTTTCAGGCAGGTCACGACTTTATTCGGGAGGTCCTTGCTTTCGCCTTCGCAGTCGGCGAGAAGGCCTCCGTATTGGGCGCCCTGGCTACCCCAGCCCATGCTGGCGCAGCCGTTGAAGATACCCACGCCGCCACCCGGAATCATGATGTCGAACTGTCCTTGTTGCACGTCGGTACCGACGTTTGTCGTCATGACAATAAGCTTCTTGCCGTTGAGTGCCTTGGTATTGACGTCAGTCTTGTACTTGCCCTTGCCGGTAAAGGTGAGCTGGTAGCACTTGCCGCAGGAGCCGCCGTCAGAGGCCGGCACGGCTGCAAAGGCGAAGGCCATGTCGGAACAGCCATCAATCGTAAACGGAATCTGGCTAATGCATGTCATTGCAGAACCACCGCCGTCGCAAACGCTGCCGTTACCCCAGTTGGTATCGTTGGTTCTGCCCTTGTTCGTGCACTGTTTGGAAAGGTTTCCGCCAGCGTGTTGCTGCCAAGAGCAGTGAGGCTTACAGCAGTCCCAATAGCGGGTTGCCCAGCCGGAACCGCTTCTGCCGCCCTTGGTCTTGATAGTCGGGCACTTGCTGTTGTCGGTGCCATTCGAAGAACTGCTGCTCTTGGGGGTAGAAGAACTGGACTGCACGCTGCTCGAGGATTTTGCAGAACTGGAGGACTTTGCAGAAGAGCTAGACGATTTCACCGTAGCCGAAGAGTTCGGTTCCACGGAGTTGGAAGAGAGTTCCGGTTCCTGGGAATCGGAGGAAAGTACCGGATCGGGAATCGGTTCCGGCGGGTTGACGAACGGGTCGTCGGCGCTAGAGGAACTGATTGTCGGTGTCGGAGTCGGTGCAGGAGGCACGAAAACGTTGGGTTCGTGGATTGGGAGCTCGTTGACGTCCACGTCTTCGAACAGGGGAGCTCCTGTCACGTCGTAGATGGTTCCGGTAGTAAGCATGGCGCCGGTGGCAGGATCCGTGTCGAAAATCATGGTGCCGACAATTGTCCCGGCGCCGTCAGTAACGTAACCGGTACCCGGGTAGATCACGTAATTCTTGTCGGCAGAAAGAACCCATGCCGGAGACGTGATGTAAGTGGGTTCGATAATATCGAGTGAGTTGAAGTCAACGTTATCTGCGATGACGGATCCGTCGATAGCGACGATCAGGCCGCCCTGAATATCGGCAACGCCCACGGTGTCGCCGCTTTCGGATGTCACAAAACCATTAACATCAATAAGATAGCTGGTACCGCCGTCATTGTACAGGTAGGAAATTTGAGTAACAATGGGGGTGGATTTACCGTTGGTGCCAACCAACATGTCTTCGCCACAGCTGCAAATGAAGGCGACTGTGGCTGCGGACAGCAAAAACTTGAAAAACTTTCTCTTCATAGGATCCTCAGGGCTCCCGAAACACTCGGAAACACAAGATAGCTAAATAATTAAGGATTCAAAGTAAAAAATAGATAGACATTTCTAATAGTGTTCCTATGGCGTTCCTCAAAGTGTGGATAAATTTACAAGGACCTCCTATTGTAAATTTTTATTATGTAAAAATCTTTTTACTAAAAAAGTTGTTGATAGATTGAAATGGTTGCCGTCCTTAGACTTACGAGTGTTTTTAAAATGTTGATAAGTTGGAATTAATTTAGGTGTTGATTATTAAACCCTTGAAATTTCGCTAAAAACGCCACTTTTGAAATCTGGAAAATGTCCTAAGTTCACATTTTAAAAAGAGTGAAAATAGTCGCTACAAGCCCCAAAATCCGCGTTTTTGGGCGAAAAAGCAAAAAAAAATCCTTGAAAAATTCCTTGAAATTACTAAATTTGTTCGGCAAAATTCGCAAAGTACCGCTTCCTATGCTTTGCGAAATAACAGGAATATGCGTTTAACCCGCGCCGTTCCTAGGATTCGAAGCGATAAACCTTCTGCTGAAGAAGAGGAAAAAATGGCAAAAGAACATTTTGACAGAAGCAAGCCGCACTGCAACATCGGCACCATCGGCCACGTTGACCACGGCAAACCCACTCTGACCGCCGCAAT
>NZ_FXBA01000015.1 GCF_900177705.1 Fibrobacter sp. UWB15 | reverse complement strand
ATGGCTGTTCCTTTGCTACCAAAGGTAGCATTTTGACGCAGGCAGAATTGCCATTTGTCTAGTTATGAACAGTCCTAATTATGGGGAAGCTTACACTCCGGCTTTTCACCAAGAACTTTTCATCATCAGACGAAAAGTTTATCTCAATAAGAAAATCCGTTAAATTAAACTTACTCTTATTAAGCATCCCGAAAACTAGCGGGCGTCTAGAGCTCATTTCAATATACCTGTCACATTCACGAATGAGGCTATCACGATATTCCTTATATTCCTCCTTTTTTAATATCAAATCATCAATTTCATTATAATCCAAATCCGGTATTATAACTTTTTCTTCTAGGTTCTTATCTTGCAATTTAGCATCATCAATTGAAACAAAAGATGTACTCAAAATTACCTTATCATCATCCTTGTTTTCCTCTAAATCGCGAACTTTTATCTCAAGTTGTCGTGCCAGTTTATCATTAAAATCAATTATACTTACATATTCCTCTACCAAGGAATTATTTCTTATAGACTCTTTAAACTCATTCAACTTTTTCAATTGTTCCAAATCTATTTGCGATGGATCTTTACCTCTTTTTGAGAAATACAGCATAACAGGTTTACCCGAAGACGACACCCTTTTTATTTCTTCTATAGTGCCGCTATCCTCTTTGCCTGTTGGAGAGCCTATCCGCGTCCAAAAACAACCAACTAATAAATCACAATCATCCACTATTGTCCTGTTTATAACCTCTTGAGGGCGAGTTCCATAATCTGGAGCAGCATGAGTTTCCCACCTCACAGGCAACAAAACGATCTTTTTGCTAAATGAATTTAGATTATTCCAATTCTGAATGGCTTTAGTTATAGCATCTCGTTCCTCGTCAACATCTGAAGGTGTTGCTATTAATATACGGTAAACTCGACTATCAAATGCCATATTCAAAAACTCCCTTGCTATATTACAAATAAAACTTCGCTTTATAAATATAAATTACTATGAACAAATTACTAAAAATTATTTATTATAAATTTACTACACAAACTAACATATTGTAGTAAAAAAGATTTTTTGCCCCACACACTTTTCCGCAATTTTATCCAATTTTTCCACATACCCCTTCATATAGATTTCGGGCATAACCGCGACACAGTTGGCAAAAGTCGCGGACGAAACACTATCATAGGAGTTAATCATGGAAAATGCTATTCTCGGTAACGATATTTTCGAAAAATTCAACGAGGGCGAGCTCAGGCTCCCGGGCAAAACGGCCGCGTTCAAAGATATCGCGTGGTCCAAGCATCCGACTTTCGAGGGGGTAGAACTCAAGCATATCATTACCGCAAAAGATACCGGCGGCACGTTCAGCTATCACTTGGTGAGAATTGCGCCGAACAAGAGCATCAAAACGCACATTCACGAGACCCAGCTCGAATCGCACGAGGTTATCGCAGGGAGCGGCATTTGCACCAATGACGGCGCCAAGCTCGAATACGTTCCGGGCGTCATTTCGATTATGCCGGCGAAGGTCCCGCACCAGGTAGATGCTGGCGACCAGGGGCTTTATCTGTTCGCAAAGTTCATGCCAGCGCTTTGCTAAGGCTTCACCGCTTTCTTGTATTCTTTCGGAGAAAGGCCAACGACTTTTTTAAAGCAGCGGTCCATGTGGCTTTGGTCGTAAAATCCAGCGTCAAAGGTCACCTCGGCCGCGGGCCTTTCTTTGAGCAACTTTTGCGCCTTGCGGACTTTGCACTGCATCTGGAACTGGTGCGGTGTGAGTCCGAAGGCCTTTTTGAATTCGCGTATCATGTGGAACGGGCTGATGCATGCATCATGCGCCATTTGTTCTATCAGGTAAATGTTTTCGGGATTTTCGAGGATGCTTTTTTGCAATTCATCTAACCGCGCGACTATACTTTCATAATCCCGCGCGCAGTCCTCAGCTACAATCTCGTCGACCTCTAAAGCGGTACACAGCACCACCATTGAATAACATTCATCGCCGACGGTCTTGATTTCGTGCAACGTATTCGGCGGAATCTGGAACTGCTCTCCGGCGCCGTAAATTTTCGCCTCGCCGTTCAGCACCATGCAAACGCGGCCCTCTTCAATATAGCCGACGGTCATGTGGGCGGTATGCGTGTGCGGCGGGTACGACTTGCGCCAATCCTTGTAACGCACGCATTCAATCCGGTCATTCTTTTTACTGTACAAAATCTCGCTCATTTTCTACCTAGCAAGGCAACCGCAAATTAGCTATTTTTGGCACATCGTCAACAATTCGCGGAGTCAATATGCCAGGGAAATTTTCGAAATGGGTTGCCTGCTGGGGAAACGCCACCTCTATCACTGACCGCAAAGAAGCTACCTACGCCAAGGACTTGACGCTGCGTTACCCGATTCGCGCCTGCTTTTCGGGGAACAAGTTGCGGTTCCATTTTTCGAACCTCACCGGCACGGAACCCGTGACAATATCTGAGGCGTATGTCGCGCATTCCGCCGATTCACGCGAGCAGTTCGCCAATGCATCAAGCAACATTGAGTACGCGCCTACAGCAATTACATTCGGCGGCCGCACTTCCGCCGCAATCCCTGCGGGCGAAGAAATCCTGAGCGACGAAATCCCGTTCGACGTAACCGCGGGTGAAACATTCGATGTAAGCCTTTACTTCGCCGACTTCACGCAGATGAACGCAGGCACGGCCATCACGGGCCCGCTTTCGGGCGGCAAATACAGCTACGGTAACTTTGCCAAAAGCGCGACTCTCCCCGATGACCTCACACGCAAAACGAACTGGATTTACTTCCTCAATACGATCGACATTTTCACCGAAGAAAAGAACTTTGCGCTGGTGTGTTTCGGCGATTCCATCACGGCGCAGGACTGGCCCGATTATCTCACGCTGCGTTGTGCACGCGAGGGCTTTAACAATGTGGCTATCATCCGTCGCGCGGTGAGCGGCACACGAATCCTCCGCGAATACAGTTGTATTACCTACGCGGCCTACGGTCTCAAAGGCGCCACGCGTTTCCCCATCGAAATGAACGTGGCAGGCGCACGCGCTGTCATCGTGCAGCACGGCATCAACGACATCATCCACCCGGTCGGTGTCGAGGTCAACAAGTTCCGCCCTTGGAGCGACATGCCCACGGCCGACGACCTCATCAACGGCGTGCGCTCCCTCTACATTACGCATGCGCGCAAGCTCGGCCTCAAAATCTACAGCGGCACGCTACTCCCGATTTACGGCTGGCGCACCTACAACGAAAATCGCGACATTATCCGCATGGCGTTCAACGAATGGCTCCGTACCGCCCCCGACTTTGACGGCTGCGTCGATTTTGACAAGGCTGTGCGCGGTCACGACAATCCGAAACAGTTCAGCAGCGGTTTCGATTCCGGCGACCATTTGCACCCGAGCGCCAAGGCTTACGAGGCCATGGCCGAATGCGTTCCCGAAGAACTTTTGCAATAGTTTTTTCCTATATTGTTTAACATGAAACCGAATAAATTTTTAGCCCTCGCCTGCGCGATCTGCTTTGCCGCGGGCTTTTTCACCAACGCAAGTGCCCAAAACTATAACGAAGACATCAAAATCGTCAAGGTGAACGACAGCAATTTCGAGAAAGAGATTCTTCAGTCCAAAAAACCGGTCATCCTGGAAATTTCTTCAACCAGCTGCCCGCCGTGCCTGATTATGATTCCAACCCTCATCGGCATCGCGAAAAATTACAACGACATCAAAATCGCCTCGATCGGTATCGACGAACCGGGCATCGAAAAAATCAAGGCATCGCTCCCGATCCAGGCATTCCCCACATTTTTCCTTATCCGCGACGGCAAGATTGTGAACAAATTAGTCGGCGCCGTCAAAGAAGAAGAACTGCTCGCCGCCTTACAGTACACACCGAATCCCAAGGCGAAAGCTGCACAATCCGCCAAGGCCAAGAAATCGAAAAATTCACCCAAGAATCTGGTGTGCAAAACGCCCGGACAGTTCAACGGCCTCAAGAACCTGGTAACCATCTCGTTCGTATTCGGCGCCACCGAAATCGAAAATGTCGATATCGTCACCGACGTTTTCGTACCGCCCGAAATGAGCGACAGGCGCGAACAGATGATTGAACATGTGCGTGCAAGCGGCAAGGGCGAAGTGGAACCCACCATGACAGGCTTCCGCATGCACATTGACAACAATTGCCGATTCATGAAGGCGATGGACATGAAACGCACCTCGACTTACGGCGAGATGCGTGCAGGCCTTGAATTACAAGGCTTCAGCTGCAAATAATCCGATAAAATTTAGCGGATTGTAACCATCTTGGTTTCGCGTCCGTAGCGAATCAAGAACTTGCCCTTGCTCGTGAAATTCACAACCATCGAAGGCTGCGTTTTCATTTTTCGCAAAATGCGACCCTGCACATCCATTACGAGAAGCATTTTTCCGGATGCGAGGCCGGAAAGTTCGATGTCACTTCCGCGGACATCGACTTGCCAACTGCGCTTTGCCGCAATACTCGGAAGGGCATGGCGTTCACCGGTAATGAAGAAATTATTTATGTAGCCATAGTCTTCAACAAAAGAATTATTAATCTTAATCCCGGTAACCGACTTTTGTTCCCAGACAATGCAGAACAAGCCGCCATAAAGGTCTGTTTCGCTGATACAATTATCGTCTGCAATCAAGCCCGAAATAGAATGGCCATTCCCCGCAAATTTCCCCCTGAAATCGTGAATACGATACCAATTAAAGTAAACGAAACTATCCAGGTTATCTGTAATTTTCTTTGGTACAGTCTCATTGACGACAATATCGTTTTGAAGGGAGGCGCACGCATCGTAAACCTCCTTCACGTTAACAAGATCGGCAAACCAATACAGCTCTTCCTTAGACGTAAGAAGATAACATCCCTTTGAATCTTTTTTTGGCTCTTGCGGGGTCGGAATCCATTCTGCGCGCAAAGTCAAATCTTTCATCTCGTCAATCTTGGTATATCTGTTGTATCCAAAATGACCCGCCGACCAATGCAGGAATTCCGCGCCTTCGCGAGTAGGTTCCTTAAAGACAAACCCGGTATCTAAAATATTGAATGTCGTTGGGTTGTCCGGATCGTTCACGCCGCCGTTCGTATAATATGTTATTGTATATTCATGCAGCTTCCATTTGGCATGTACTGTGACATCTTCCGTATTTCCTGCCGGAATTTCCGTAATTTTGTTTGTAAAGAGGGTGTCCGTGTACCATCCATCGAATTCATACCCAATGCGACCCGCTTTTTCAAGGACAAACGTTGCCGAATCCGCAGACCACTTGATTTTTAAGGGTTCATATTGAAGGTTTCCTTTATAGCGGTTTCCGCCATTCAAATCGATATTGATAACAAATAAACTCTTCCATTTCGCATGAAACGTCCAGTTTCCATAAAGGCCCGTGTTTACGGAATCGACTTTTTGCGTGAACATTCCATCCATAAACCAGCCTTCGAATTCATCGCCTTCTTTTTGCGGATCAAGCAACTTGAACGGCGCATCGCCTTTGGCATAATGTTCCGGATTCTGTTCATTATTCACGCCACCACTCAACACGTATTGAATATTGAACTGCGGAACATCCGAAATGAGCGGGGTTGCGTCTGTCCCCATTTTTTGGACCCAGCAAGAGCCGTTACTGCCTTGGGCAAGAATTTCCAATGCAGTCCCGTCTGCAAATTGTGCCGAACTGAGTGATTTCGCCTTCGAAACAGTCGTATCCTTCCCTAGGCAAACGGCATTTTCTACGTTAAATACGCTTTGGCTCGCATAGCAGGTATAGCCCTTTGTATGCACGATGCAATCTGTATATTCACCTTTCAGCGTGCCCGCAAAATAGACGTTCCTCAATATGGCCGCATCCATGACCGGCGTAATGCCGCTAGCATATTCACCCTCGACATGACCGATACTATAGGCATTCTCTACAAGGGCCATTTTCGACAAGTCCACATCTGGCTCGGCCGATGCAAACTTCCTATCAGATGTGGCAGGCGCGGCGGTAGGGCAATTGTCGTTTGTTACACCGATTTCACCCACAAGTCCGCCCGCCTTACCTTCAGGAGCATAGACCGTCGCATCGGTATAGATATTTTTCATTTGCACGGGGCCGACAACTTCGCCAGCGATACTTCCTACTGTGGCTCCATAAAAGTATGAATCTACTAAACCCAGGTTTTGCACATAGGTTATATTTTTCCGCCAGTAGTCCTCCTCGCCACCTAAACTTGCAAATAGGCCATCTTCACCGACTAACCCGGAAATCTTGAATCCGTTTCCTTCGAAGGTTCCCTTAAAGCCAAGCATAATCCATGAAACGTATCCGTCCTTGGATAATTTTCCAGTACTGTCAAGTACGTTTTCATTCACCACAATGTCGTTCTGGAGCGATATGCAACCATCGAAAAAGTAACGAACCCTATCATATTTAGATGTGTTGGGCGTAGATACCGAGGCTATACCGTAAAGTTCTTCGGCATCGTGGATCAGGTAACACCCACGCTCATCTTGTTTCGGAGTCTTCGGGATCAACCCCCACTTTGCCTCTACGGTAAAACTCCCAAGATAATAGCTGATCGAAATTTTACTTTTTCCCTGATAGTATTCAAAATACTTGGAATCCATAAAATCAACGGAATCAGCCGCAACGATAAACCACCCTAAGAATGCGAAACCATCACGAGTGGGATCCTTCAAAACCAAATCCGATTTTTCGCTCACATAGCTTGTCGGGTTGTCCGGATCGTTGACTCCCCCGTTCAAGATGTACTTGATGGTATGGGCGTTTGCCGAAATGGCCACAGCCAGCAGTAAAAATGCCAAGCGAGACAGTTTATGAACTGAATACGACATCTTATTCTCCTTCCTTTTTCTATATAAAATATAATCTAAAATAACGGAATTTAACAATTATCCTCTTTTTTTTTGGATAATTTGTCATAACCTCCCCAACGATGTTTTTTTGAATTATTATCAAAAAAGGAAAATACGGTGCCGTCTCACAAATTTTTCTCGTACCTTACATACGCGAAACGCTTGCTGTCGGGGGCCCACGAATTCACGTTGATTGTGCCTTGGCCGCCGAACAGCTTTAGAATTGTGCGGGGCTCGCTCCAGCCGGTTTTATCGCTACCCGTCATCAGGCGAATTTCCACGTTCTTGTTCGGAACATGTTCGCCGGGGCGCACGTCGCGCTCATGGTAGGCAAGCATCACCACCTTCGTGCGGTCGGGCGAAATGTGCGGGAACCAGGTATTCCAATGCGCATCAAAAGTCATCTGCATCTGCTCGGAACCGTCGGCCCTCATGCGCCACGCCTGCATACGGCCGGTGCGCACCGAATTGAACCAGATGTATTCGCCATCGCAGTCATATTCGGGGCCGTCATTCAAGCCAAACGCTGTCGTCAACTGGGTTTCATTTCCACCAGCAGTCGGAATGGTGTATATATCATATTCACCATTGCGTTCGGCGCAGTAGGCGAGCATCTTGCCATCAAGAGTAATACCGTGAAGGTAACTCGGCGCAAGGGGAGTTACCAGTTCCGGCATGCGGCCATCAAAGAAAATCTTGTAAATGCGCGAAAGTCCGTCTTCTTTAGTATGGTGGCTCACGAAAAGTCCCTCGCCGTCGGGTGCAAGTACGTGGTCGTTATTGCAGTTGTCCACAAAGTGGCTCGGCACCTCGGTCACATCACCCGATGCAATCTCATATTTATAAATGCGACCTTCGCTGTTGAAGGTGAGGAACTTTCCGTCGGCGCTCCAGTTGGGCGCCTCGATCACCTTGTCAAACGTCTTGAGCAGTTTCGATTCGCCGGTCTCGATGTCATAAATTTCAAGGAACGATTTGTCGCCGCTGCGGTTCCAGACTTCGCCGGGGCTGAGTTCGAACGGGTAAGACACACCCCATGCAGCGCGGAGGTTATCCATCTGCGTCATCATCTGCATGGTTTTGCTGTGCGGCATCTCGGGGCATTCCTTGAGCCCTTTTTCAAGCGCCGCCTTACAGGCCAGCACCTCGTACTCGTAACAGTTTTCGATGCGTGGGGGAGTAATCGATTCCAGCAGCGTGCCCGCCTTATCGAACAGCTTGATTTCGACCATGTCGTTCAAATTCTGCACGCGGATAAATCCGTCTTCGCCATAAATCACGCCCTCGTTCTTGAGAGGCGCCACCATCGAAGTTTTAAGGTGCGCCACCTGGCCATTCGCATAAACCAAGTCAATCCAGTCCGTAGCATCGACACCTGTGTGGAACTTGACACAGTGAGTTTTCGTCTGCACAATATGGTTTTCGGCACAGTCGCCATCGCAACCAACTCTGCAAATCGCCTCATCTGTCAAAAAAATATCCGCAAAGGTCAGGCTGTAAATGCCCAAGTCCAAAAGCGCGCCACCCGCGAGTTCCGGCTTACGCAAGCGTTCAATATGCGAAAGCGGCATCGAAAAATCAGCCTCCACACTTTCGACCTTGCCAATCTTACCGGCATTGATCAAATCCTTGACCATCTGCACCGCAGGCAAGAACCGCGTCCACATGGCCTCGCTCAGGAACACGCCCTTTTCTTCGGCAAGCGCAATCACCTCGGATGCCATCAGGGCATTCGCGGTAAACGCCTTTTCCACGAGCAAGTTCTTGCCATGTTCCAGGCAAAGCAGAATATTGTTGTAATGCTCGGAATGTGGGGTAGCGATATAAATCAGGTCGACCGCCGGGTCTTTCGCAAGTTCCTCGTAGCTACCGTAGGCGCGGCCGAAACCATAATCCTTCGCAAATTTTTCGGCTTTTTCTAGCGAACGCGATGCTACCGCATAAGCTTCTACGCCCCGATTTTCAATTGCCTTTACCGCCGCGGCCATCTTAGTCGCGATATGTCCACACCCAAGAATTGCAAATTTCATCATATCCTCCAAATTACCGCCAGGCATCTCCGCTTGCGGTATAATCAATATAGACTTATTTCTTGTGAAACACACACGACATGAGCCCTATAAATGGACTCACGCGTAAACATCAAAAAAAACTGGCACGGGGCCAGGCTTTTTGTCGTAATAAAAAATTTCGATTACTTTCCGCCGAGCTTTGCAGTGGCCTTCTTCTTGAAAGCTTCCACAATCATATCGGCAGCGCGCTTGTAAGCGTCCACAGATGCATCGCGGTGCATGTCGACAACGCTGTTGGCATACTTGGCAGACTGATCGCCTTCGAGCACTTCCCAGCCGCGGTCAGTGTAGAGAACCAGGTTGCCGTCCTTGTCAATGACAGCGACATTCAACGTAACAATCGGGGTCACGTTGCTTGTAATCTTCGTCATCATGCCCTTCTTGTATGCAAAGAGGAATTCAGCAACGACAACGGCATCGACGTTCAGGGACTGGCAAATCTTGCCCAAGGAACGATGCATTGCAGCTTCGATGCGTTCGCCATTCACATAATGAATTCCTTCCGGCTTCACAGCTTCATAAGGAAGCTTGCCAAGACCTTCGGGGGCAATGAAACGGTCGCGAGTGAAGATATCCTTAAGCGCTTCGGCCAAGTCCATGTTCACGAGGTTTGCCTTGACATCTTCGTTGTTGATGACTTCGCCAAAAGGAATAGCTTCCCAGCCGTCAATGGAATCGAACATCTTGTTGAGTTCGTTGGCGCCATGAGAAACAACAGTCTTCTGACCTTCGGTGAAGATTTCGACGTTGTCCTTAAGAACATTGCCAACCGCGGTAAGGAGGAGGTTTTCCTTCTTGCCTTGGACTTCTTCAATGTCCTTGTATTCTTCGTTACTTGCAACGCTAACAATGGCAATCTTCTTCACATTGCCAATTTCAGGCTGCTTTACATGAACGCCGGCACATGAACAGAAGAACAGTGCCAAGCCGCACATTGCGATAATTTTTTTCATTTTTTTACCCTTTTGTTTCTCGCTCTTTTACCACAAAAAAAAGCAATACAAATATAATAACAATTTAACGCATTTTATTTCATTTACACTAAAATTACACACAAATGTTATTTTTATCACGTTTTTGCTTACATTGTTTTTATATTTGCTCAAAACTTTTTGGATTCAAAAGGAGAACATCCATGAAAATCAACCCACGCTATATAAAGTTGTCTGCAGCCGTAGTGGCAAGCCTCATTTCGGCCTGTTCACTCGAATTGGAAACTCCCACCGACGAAAAGGGTGTACCGACTTACACGAATAAACTGTCAGAACTGTACGAAATCGAATGTAACGCCGAACGTGCCGGTTCCAAGGTTTTCGTCAACTTCGAACAGATGACATTCGAATGCGATGGTACCCAGTGGAATGGCGCCTACGCCGGCCAGGATTCCACAAATCGTGTTATCGCCCCCATAGTCGACCGCAACTTTAACTTTGGTTCCATTACCGACGCCCGCGACGGCCAGACTTACAAAACGATCAAAATAGGTAACCAAAACTGGCTCGCCCAGAACTTGAACTACGACACATTCGACAGCTGGTGCTTCGACGCAACCACGAACTGTGCTAAAGATGGTCGTTACTATTCTTGGTACGGTGCCATGGACATTGACGAATCCACTTGGTCGACTACTCTCGTAGTGATTGAAAATGAACACCAGGGTGCATGCCCCGAAGGCTGGCACGTTCCGACCATTTCCGAATGGGAAGAACTTTTCGCTTTCGTTGCAGGGACTTCGGATTACAAACAATTCGAAGACAGCGTCGCCTATAAGCTCCGTTCCAACTTCGGTTGGGAATTCAACATGAATGGTTGGGACGTCTATGGTTTCGCCCTTACCCCGAACGGTTACTATGATCGCGTACTCGACTTCGAAGTCACCCAGAAGACGACTTCTATTTACCAGTGGACCGCAACACCGGGTGATGGCTACCGTACCCACTCCAGATATTTCGAAATGACCGACGATATGATTCTCATCGGTCCCAGCTATGACAACAAGAGCGCTATGACTGTTCGTTGCGTTGAAAATACCGCAAAAACAATCAATACTCCAATTGACACTCCGATTGATACACCGATCGACACTCCGGTTGATACACCGATCGACACTCCGGTTGACACTCCGGTTGATACTCCGATCGACACTCCGGTTGATACTCCGGTTGATACTCCGATCGGCCCGACTGGCGATGTCGTTTCCTGCAATATGGAAATTTCCATGATGGGCGTTACGACCAGCTCCTGCGACGAATACGCTGCCGGTTCCGCAACTGCCGAAGCTGCTGTCGCCCAGTGCGTTTCCGTTGAAGGTTACTTGACTGCAACACTCGGCAATGGTTGCCCGGCCAATTACACCAAAAAGTGTATTGTCAACGATGAGGCTATCGTTTACTTCTACGAAGAAGAAAACGCAAACCAGGATTGCAGCGATCTCATCACCGCCAAATAACAAAAATTCATCCTTAAGGTTCAGGCCTTCACCCTTTGCCGGTGAAGGCCTTTTTTATCAACACAGCTTGTTCTGTTCAAAAAATGTACAATAATGGGAAAAGTCGTGTGTTGATATAATGTTTAAAATTACAAGATACTATTCCACAATTTTTCGTCAAATCCCACAACATATTCACAAATCACCATGTTTCACGTGAAACATGTCCACATTGGTGGTGATATTTCAACATTCTATTGTCAAACCTGTTAGACAAATCCCAAACTTATCCACCAAAACAAAATTATTGTGTTTCACGTGAAACGCGATGTTTATATTATGTTTATAAAAGTTATCAACAATATGCGGCTTTAAAACAGTATAAAACAAAAATCCCGACTTCAAAAGCCGGGATTTTTCAAAACGAATTTTCAGAAAAAACTAGAACTTTACCGTACGGGGTGCGGCCGTAAAACTGTAGAATGTGGCAGTCGCATCCTTGAAGTAGAGCGTCTCGGTGTTGTCGTCGTCGGGGGAGTACATCGACTTGAGCTCGGGGTAGTGCTCCAGCATGTCGACCTTCGGTTCGCGGCGGTCGTCGCGGACGAGTGTTCCGGCGACGCGGACCCATTCGTTACCGGCCTTGTTCATGGCACAGATTTCGACCTTGCCGTTCTTCTGGATCTGCTTGGAGCAGTCCTTCGACTTGCCAGTCTGGATATAGAGCTTGCCCTCGAAAATGTTGGCGGTACCGAACGGGCGAACACGCGGCTGGTCACCGTCTACCGTTGCCAAAAAGTAGGCGCCACATTCCTTGAGAAATTTTACGACTTCTTCCATGAGAATCTTCCTTTTTAAAACAATTCATACCGGACTTGCTCCGGCATTTCTACTTGGGTTAAATATACAAAAATAGTAGGTAATGACCAGTGAAAACTCCAATGATTCCGACAAAGCGCCCTAAATCACGAATGAATTCATCTCGCTTCAATTCCTTCCTACCGTCTACTTCCTACTGCCTACTTTTTCTTTATACAGCTTTTCCATCTCCTCGCCAAAACAACAGAAGATGACTTTCTTCACTTTTTGCGCCGGGTAGTCGCGAGCCGTCTTCACGGCAATCTCGGTGGCGGCCTCCCAGGGGTAGCCATAAACTCCACAAGAAATAGCGGGGAAGGCGACCGTCTCGCAGCCGTTCTCCTCGGCCAAGTCCAGACAACTTTTGTAGCAAGACTCCAAAAGTGCAGGTTCGCCATGTTGACCATCCCGATAGACCGGCCCCGGAGTATGGATGACGAACTTGGCCGGGAGTCTGAAACCCGGAGTGATTTTCGCCTTGCCCGTCTCGCAACCGTTCAGGGGAATGCACGCCCGCAAGAGTTCCGGACCCGCCGCCCGGTGAATTGCCCCATCGACACCGCCACCACCCAGCAGGGAGCAGTTTGCCGCATTCACAATGGCATCCACCGCAAGCTTGGTGATGTCGCCCTGGATAACTTCAATCTCAATCATATTGACCTCCAAGAGAAATATAAATAATTAGCAGATTGTATTTCGTCTTTCCTTTTTTTATATTATAGACATTGGAGGTTAGTCTATGAAATTTCAAGTAATCACACTTACCGTTATAACGATGGTGGCACTGTCAAGCGCACAGCTCCTGCCTCCTCAAAAAACGGAACCTCTTCCGAAAATCGATAGCGCCCTTGTCTTCAGGGTCAACTATGGCGACGAATCGACTCCGATAGACGACCCTCAAAAGGAGGAGGAACCAGCAGTGGAACCAACCAGAGGAAGAAGCCATAGCGGTTTCGATTTCAAGAGCTCCCTAATATGGACAGGAATTTGCGCCACCGAAACAATCCTTTCAAAAGGGGCCAACGCAAACTCACTCTGCCTTCGTGGCAAGCCGTAAGGTTCTAAAAGAATGAAAATTGAACACGTCGCCATCTGGGCGAAAGATATCGACAAGGTCTGCGAATTCTACCGAAAGTATTTCGGTGGGGTAGTTCACCCGATTTACCACAATCCGGTCAAGCAGTTCACTAGTCGATTCGTCACCTTCGAAAGTGGCGCCCGGTTGGAGGTGATGCACCGCCCTGATATTGCCGCAATGTTCCACGTGGAACATTGCGGCCTAACCCATCTTTCCTTTTCGGTCGGTTCAAAAGAAGAGGTAGACCGACTCACCCGGCAAATGTCTGACGCCGGAATCCAGGTGATAGGGGAGCCCCGGACCACCGGCGACGGGTATTACGAAAGTGTCGTCCTCGACCCCGAAGGCAATAGGGTAGAAATCACTATCTAGTACCACATTATAAATAATGAGACCAAGAAAATCGCTGCAATAAGGGAACAGCAACCGCTGCACATAGAAAGCCTTCCTGAAAAGGTTCTATAGTTAAATATACATCCATCCCCTTGACACTTTGTGTCATGTTGGGACTTTGGCAAAGCCAAAGTCCCAACATGCTCATGCTCGGTTATGCCGAAATACAAGTATTTCGTCGCAACACTCGCTATCGCATGTTTCACGTGGAACAATTATGAAGAGAATATTTTTTCTACTAACACTCGTTGTGTTGAATGCCCATGCGGTCGACTGCATCCGACACACATTTGATTATTTCACAACGAACTTTCAGGATCACGCCCTCATCATGCCCGGCGAAATGTTGCCGGACAGTCTCTATCAGGAACAAAACGGGCTGGTCTATACCATCAAATATCACTGGACAGGCAATCACCTCGACAGTATGAACCTGTACCAATCTTGCCTTGCCCGCAATGTCGAAAAAAGATCCACCTACATTCCCGACTGGAAAATCGACTCCACCAAGGTCGGCAAGGTCACGAAATACGACTGGAAATCCTCGAAGGACAAATGGCACTTCACCGTCTACCGCGGAAAAGATTCCGTCTATATCGATCTGAACAAGGAACAGCACCAGATATTCTACATCAAGAACGATACCATCCACGAAGTCGACAACTGGGTTCCCAAGCAATGGATTATCTATCGCAATCCAAACAACGAAAGCAAGTGCAGCCGGAAAAGTGACAACGGCTTCATCATCGACACCTACGAATATGAAGTGAAGGGAAACACCCTCATCCAGAAATCAATCAAGTTCGACCACAACAGATACATCAAAGCCCCCGGCCCCTGCTACGGCGGCAATGAATACACCACTATATATTATAAGAAGTGAGATGTTTGGCCTTTGGCTTCGCCAAAGTCCGACACCCTGCGGTTACCAAATATATATGAAACTTGAAACTTTAGTTTCGTAGTTGAGTTATCCTCTATGAGGAAAAATATGCGAGCACATTTTTGCTTGGTAACCTTGGTTGTGTTTCACGTGGAACACAACCAAGCAAACATAAAACCTTTTACTATATTTTCTCATATGAAAAAGACATTCTTCATTATTCTTTCCCTCGCAGTCTATTCCCTTGCATTGGACTGTGTCAACCTTGCAACCTTTGGACAGATAAACACTCTCCCAAACGCACGACCAGATAGTGCAAGCACATATACCCTGATTCGCACCTTAGTCGGCGAAGAGCTTATAGAAACATTCGTTCCTCGTTATAACACAAGGAAAATAGTATGGAATGGAAACACCCTCGAAAAAACGATTAATTACGAAGGTAGCGACATTGATTCCTTAAAAGTCAAAAGTACTGTTTCGCAATCAATCACCATTGAACGAGACGGTGATAAAATTTATGCCATCTACGGCGGCGAAGGATCCAAATACGCAGATACAACCTACATCAGTCAAGACTCTTCATACGGCAGTTCTTCTACTCGCGGTTATAAGAACGGCTCTAGTTACGAAACGAGTCGAGTTGAAAAAAGAGTTGTCAGGAACGACTCCCTCTTTGTCTTAAAATCATTCTTCGAAAGCGGCAGCGATTATTTTTCTCGTGGCTATGACGGATATCTTATCACCCATGATCCCGACAACAAAGATCAATGCATCGAAAAGATATACCACTTTAACGATGACGATTCCATGGATGTGAAAGACAACATTCTCAGTATCTATACCATTGAAGAAACGGACAATGGTTTTGTGACAACGCGAAAAATGGTTAACGACAGCACCATTTATAAAGTTTTCTACGTATATAATGAGATGACCACATCCATCCATCACAAAGTTCGCCCGGCAGTCAATTACAAAAACGCAAAACATTTCGACCTCCTCGGCCGCCCTGCCAACAAAAAATATATCATAAGTGTTCCACGTGGAACATTCTAACCACCATCCACCAACTACTTTCTACTGTCTACATCCTACTTCCTACTGTTTTCTATTCACACAAAATCCACATTTATCAAAAACTTATCCACGGATATTTTTAAAAAGTGAAAGGGCAAAAGCCCTTTTTTCTTGTATTCACAATTCATAATACTAAATTGTTCCACGTGGAACGTTCCTATAGAAACAACACAAACCAGCAGAATCTCTTGAACCAGTTCTTGCAAGAACATGGTGTGCAGCTGTCCGAAGATGTTCTGGGCAAGCTTTATGATTTTGCAGACTTGGTAGTAGAGACCAAGCAGTTCGGCAACCTGATTTCGGCGAAGGATTCCGAAAAATTCTTGAGCCGCCACATCGCAGATTCCCTCGTTCCCTATATATATATAGTGAAGGATATTCAGCCCGGTGTCAAGTGGGCCGACATGGGTGCGGGTGCAGGTTGTCCGATTTTCCCGCTCGCGATCGTGATGCCCGAGGTGGAATTCTTTGCCGTCGAACCCCGCCACATGCGCGTGGAGTTCATGAACTACGCCAAAGGAAAACTCGGTCTCAAGAACCTGACCGTCGTGGGCAAGCGCTTCGAAACTTCGGGACTTGCCTATCTGGATTTTGTGAGTTGCCGCGCGCTCTCGACTTTCGAAAACGACTGGGAACGCGCCCAGCCGGGACTCAAGCGTGGCGGTAAATTCATCACGCTGAAAAGTTTCAACAATATTGTTCACCTGGAATCGAATCCGGAAGTACACATATATAAATATGCACTCCCGCAGGAAGAACAAGTTTACGCCTTAGTCACTCGAGGTAATGAATGAGTAAAGTGATAGCAGTCTGCAACCAGAAAGGTGGCGTGGGCAAGACCACGACCGCCGTCAACCTGGCCGCCAGTTTTGCCGCATTGGAAAAGAAGACACTCCTTATCGACATGGACCCGCAGGGTAACGCGTCGCAGGGTTTGGGCTATAACGAACTTCAAGATGTGGATATCCACGAAGTCCTGAACATGGCCGACAATCCGGACAATATTACCTACGACAATATCAAAGAAGCTATCCTCGATACGAGCCTCGATTACCTCAAGGTCATTACTTCCGGCCCGGACCTCGCCGTCATGGAAATCGAACTGGTAAATGCCATGAGCCGCGAACGTCGTCTCGAACGCGTGATGAATGTCCTCAAGCAGTCCTTCGAATTCATCATCATCGACGCTCCTCCGAGCCTGAACCTTTTGACGCTGAACGTGCTGACCGCAGCCACCAGTGTTTTGATTCCGGTTCAGTGTGAATACTACGCCCTGCAGGGTATGACCGAACTTTTCAAGACGATCCGCGAAGTCCAGAAGAATCTGAACGCAAACCTCAAGATTGAAGGTGCGCTCCTCACCATGTACGATTCCCGCCTGAGCCTCTGCAAGCAGGTCGCCGAAGAAGTACGTGAAAACCTGAGCGATACCGTTTTCCAGGCAATGATTCCGCGCAACGTGAAACTCTCCGAAGCACCGAGCCACGGCAAGCCCGCCATCCTTTACGATGTGCAGAGCAGTGGTGCACAAGCGTACATGAAACTCGCCGAAGAAATTTTAAATAAAGGGAAGTAATCTTTATTCGGATTCTGTAATTACTTTACTTCCTACCGTCTACTTCTAACTGTCAACTAAATTATTATGGGTAAAAAGTCTTTCGCACTGGGCCGCAGCCTCGCCGATATTCTCAAGGATCATTCCGCTCCGGCAGCCTCTGACATTCAACAGTCCAATCCACAATCTGGCGAAAACAATGCCGAAAAATCCGAAACTGTTGACAACTCCCAGAAAGTTGTCGAAATCAATGTCGAACTCATCGACCCGAACCCGTTCCAGCCGCGCAAGGTTTTCAGCGACGACGAATTGGTGGAACTCGCCGAATCTATCGAACACCACGGGTTGATCCAGCCGATCGCTGTCCGCAAGGTGGGCGATCGTTATCAGCTTATCAGCGGTGAACGCCGTACCCGTGCAAGCAAGCTCGCCGGACTTCCGACGATCAAGGCCCAGGTTTACGAAAACCTCGACGACAAGGCCATGGCCGAATGGGCCCTCATCGAAAATATCCAGCGTGTCGACCTGAACCCGGTCGAAGTCGCCAAGTCCTATCAACAATTAATCGATAATCACGGCTACACCCACGAAGATCTGTCCAAGATTGTGAGTAAGTCGCGCTCCGCAATTACCAACAGTCTCCGCCTTCTCAAGCTCCCGGAAGTCGTGCTTTTGTGGATAGAAGAAGGAAAAATTTCGGGCGGTGCCGCTCGCGCCCTCTGCAGCGACAAGATCCAGAACCCCGAAGAAGTCGCCAAGCGCATTATCGAAGAAGGCCTGAACGTCCGCCAGATCGAAGCGATTGCCCGCGGCGAAGATATTAGCCAGACGAAAGACGAGAGACGAGAGACGAGAGAGGGTGAACCGGAGCAGTCTTCAGAGGACCAGCCGGAAGTCCACGCCGACAAGCCGGATGCACCTGCCAAGCCGAAGATGGAACTCAGCGCCGACATGAAACAATTCGAATCCCGCCTCGAAACCTTCTTCGGCACTAAGGTTCAAATCAATCCGAGCGCCTCGACCGAGACCAAGGGTTCAATCGTTATTAACTATTATTCCATGGACGACCTTACCCGAATCCAGGAACTCATGGAAAATCGATAGATGAAAGGCAAGTACTATAAAGTTCAAATCATTCCGGAAGACTCCAAGGAAATCAAGAGCTACCGTGTCAACACGAAATGGTTCCTTTTCCTGAAAATCTTCCTGGTCGCACTTGTAATCGGTACTGGATTCCTTATTTATAATGCAGGCCGAATCACAAAAATTGTCGTGCAGCACGAAAAAATGCGTACCGCCAACGCCCAGCTGGTTAAGCAGAACGCCAACTACGAAGAACTCTTCTCAAGAATCGACTCCCTTTGGGTTCTGGAAGAACGTATCCAGAATATCCTCGGGACTTTCATCGAAAACGATTCCGGCGTCATCAACAGTCTCATTGACAAGAGCCGCTTCGCCCATACGCCTTCCGAAAAAATCGACGTCGATTACGAAGGCGGCTGGAAACCTCACGAAGACAAAGTCCGTCTGGAACATATTCCGAACGTGATTCCGGTAGTCGGCATCGTAAGCAAGAAATACAACGAAATGGAAGATCACCTGGGAACCGACTTTTCGGCCCAGGTCGGAAATCCGGTCTTTGCATCGGGTAGCGGTGTCGTAGAATTCGCAGGTCCCAAGAACGAACTGGGCAACACGGTCGTCATCAACCACCAGAACGGCTACATAACCAGCTATTCCCACCTGAAAGATATCCGTACCCGCAAGGGCAGGAATGTAGGAAAGGGTGAAATTATCGGAACCGTCGGTAACACGGGCAACAGCAGTGCCCCCCACCTGCACTATTCTATCACCAAAGACGGAAAGGAAATGGACCCGGAATTATTTATTAACTATTAAAAAGTTACAAGCTTTTAGTTACCAGTTACCGGAATTTTTTTATAAATTCACTATATCTAAATCGAATTTTTTATTCATGAGGAAAAAATGGCAACAAAGGAACAGGAAATTACCCAAATCGGCCACAGCGTGACCATCAAGGGCGACATCAGCGGTAACAGTGACGTTCGTGTCGCAGGAACCATCAACGGCAGCATCTCTATCGAAGGTGAACTCATCGTCGAACGCCAGGGTTATGTCGAAGGTGAAATCAAGACTACCACCGCCGTTATCGCAGGCTCCGTCAAGGGTAACATCGACTGCTCCGACAAGCTCATCCTCGAAAGCTCTTCTCAGTACGAAGGCAACATCAAGACCAAGCGTCTTATCATCCAGGAAGGTGCCGTATTCCAGGGCAACTGCCAGATGAACATCAAGCCCGTCGCTGCAGAAAAGCCGGCTGCTTCCGTAAATCCTAAGAAAGAAGTAAACGCTCTTCTTTAGTTAAAAGCAAAATCACAACTAAAGTACCCTCTTAACAGAGGGTCTTTGTTTTTTAGCTAAAAGGAGAGGAAAAATTCAAATCCACACCTATACTATTAAACATCATATATTTATATAAATGATAATGATAATTGATAGGGTGAATAGTGGATAAATTTGTGAAAACGAAATCATAAGTCTATGAGAGGCAAAAACTTATAAAACTAAAAATGAAGAAAATAAATGTTGAAAACTTTCAATGTGTTCACTTTTTTCAATGTTGATAAGTGTTGAAGGTGAGTTTTCAATGCCAATTCACAGACGATGCACCAAAATGTGTTGAAAATGCTATGATTTTTGTCACATATGGCAGTAAAAAGGAAAAAATTAGAAACACAGCCTAGATATAATAGTTATATTGTACAAACAAAATGTCATCAAAGATCCTTAACATAGGTCAGATATCCGATATTCATATCGGTAACGGAAACGAGCTCGTACAGGGAATCGATGTTTGTGCGAATTTCCGCAAGGCTCTCTATTCCAAGTCTATGCAGAACCTGGATCTTTTGGTGTTGTCCGGAGACCTTTCCGAAAATTCGGATCCGGGTGCATATGAATATGTTGCTTCCCTCCTCAAGGATTACAAGATTCCTTATTGCACTATTCCGGGCAACCATGATGACCTCGATGTCATGCGGAAATATTTTGACCTCGATTCCGTGATTCATGGTGACAGGTGTTTTTACCGCTACGACCTGAACGGCCGGACTATCTTTTTCCTGGATAGTGCCTGCGGGAATGTTTCACCGGAACAGTTGACTTGGCTTAAGAACGAGGCTGCAAAGATCAAGGATGAAATCATCCTGTTCATGCATCATCCGCCTTGCTTCTGCGGTCACCGCTTCATGGACTTGCGTTACCACTTGGAAAACATGGTCGAAGTCCAGCAGGTTCTTGCAGAAATCAAGAACTTGACCCACATCTACGCGGGCCACTACCATCACCAGTTCGAAGTGAACATGGGTCGCCAGATTGTGCATGTTGCACCGGCGACTCAGTTCCAGATTGATCCCAACGTACCCTATTTTAATCTGAAAAGTGCCGCTCCTGGCTGGCAATTGATCGAATGGGGCGAAAAATTTGTAGAAACTACAGTTTATTTTGAATGAACCCCTTGAATTTTTTTAACTAATTGACTAAATTTGGGAAAAATTTGGCGGCTTAGCTCAGTTGGTAGAGCGTCGGAATCATAATCCGCAGGTCTGTGGTTCGAGCCCACAAGCCGCTAGTATTTTGAAAAAGAGGCTGATATGTCAAGACGAATCCTAAAAGTGGCGTTGTTGATGATCGCCTCTTTTTTCGTAACTCCGGTGTTTGTCGCTTGCGATAGCGCCGACGATAACGTACCTGAAATGAGCCAGGTACAGGCATCCACTCCGAAGACCGTGCCTATCGTACAGGTCGATGCATTCACGGCTCCCAACACTTCGGAAATTACAACCGAAAAGGCGAAGCTCTACGTGAAGGCAAGTGCCGCTCTCGTGGAACTCGGAGTCCGCTGGTCCGAACGTATCGACAAGGCTTCCGACACCGAAAAGATCCAGATTCTCAATGCCTACAATGTGGCCCGCGACCAGCTTTGCGCCCGCGTCGGTCTCGCCGGCATTGCCGAATACAACTGGATCACAAACGTCGCCGTTCCCGATCCGAAGAACAAGGCTACATTCGAAGCTGCCGGAATGCGTACCGCCAACTAATTTTTCAGTAAGCAATTTAGTGTAATTAATACTAGATTTCCGTAATCAAATCAGTTTGACTTGAGCCGCGCCAAAATATATATTTGGCGCGGTTTTTGGTGTATTGTGGTTTTTCCACTACGGGGTTAGAATGTACACACCAACTGATTATGTAACAACAGTTATGTTGTTTGAACTATTCTGCATTGCAGGCTTTACGCTTCTTGCGTTCATTTATCTTTGCTGGTATTCCAGGTTCTGGACAGACGAAGATTTTCCGGGAATGCGTCCGATGCGCAAGACTACTTGTGCAAGCTCTTCAGTTCTGGAGAATACATATTGTAAAAGTCCCTGCCATGTTCCTTTACAAAGTAAAGCGCCATGTCGGCAGCACGGTACAGGTCTTCGAATTTCTTACCGTGTTCGGGGAATACGGATATTCCTATTGAAAGCGAAACGTGTCTTTCTAAGGGTTCACCTTGAAAAAGGTGTCTTGCTTTATCCGAAATCATTGCGGCAAGCTTGATTGCCGTGTCGGGCTTGATATCGCGCAAGTATACCATAAATTCATCGCCACCGATACGGCCCGTAATATCCATTCCCTTGAACGACTTGTACAGAATGTTCCCGATTGCCGTGAGTACGCGGTCTCCTGCGGCATGGCCGAACGAATCGTTTATTTCCTTGAACTTGTCTACGTCGATCATCATCAAGGCACCGCGTTCATCGCTGTTGTTTTCGATGATACGGGAAATTGCGCTTTCGGTTTCCTGCTTGTTCAATAGACCAGTGAGCGAATCGGTCTTGGAGCGTTTTTCGAGTTCCAGTTTCAGCGACTGGATTTCGGTGACATCGTTGATGAGCGCGATAATTCCGTTGATGTTTCCGTTTTCATCAAAGACAGGCCGCTTGATAAGTTCCAAATACTCGACCCCGTTTTCACCTTCTTCTTTAATGACGTAGTTGGTGCCCTTGCCAGTGCGCAAAAGCTCCTTGTCCGATTCCATGGCCTTCAGCGCATTTTCCTTGTCTTCGCGAATTTCTATGTCGGTCTTTCCGCGGATGGTCCAGTTCGGGTCTCCTTCGGTATGCAAGTGGTGCCAGTAGTGCGTCGCGAAAACGTACTTGCCTTCGGCATCTTTCAGGTAAATGTTCGACGGCAGTTCCTTCAGGATTTTTTCGACTTCGGAAAATGTGGCCGAGTCCTTTCCCCTGATGGCGTTGTTGATCCGGAGCATGACGAGCTCTTTGCGGAACGGCGGTTCAAAGTATTCGTTTGCGCCGGCGGCAATGCAGAGTTTGTAGTCGTCAGAATCCGCGACTGCAGAAATGCCTATGTTCGGAATCCCTACGAAACGTTTATCTTCGTTCAGGACTTTCTGTAGCCAAAAGTTGCTCTGCTTACACAGTTCCACATTGAACAATATGGCAGAAATATTGTCGTGCTGCTTGTCTACCAATTGTACGGCTTCTTTTTCGGAATCCACATCGATAATGGGGTATTCTTCCGAAAGCATGGCGCGGAGTTTTTTGAGGGAAGGACTATTGATTTGTACAAGAACAAGCTTGCGTTTCGCGAGAGGCTGAACTACCTTCGCGTCATCCAAGCTGAAAAGATTTTCGTTTTCCAGTATCTGCATATTCCCAACACTCTGTTATATTCATATATATAGTTTTTTCTGTAAAATGGAGTAAAGCCAGTTATTCCATCTTGGAATATTTATCCATATATTTTGGGATCGCAGCTGTAAAACCGGCGGTGAGTCCAGCCGTACCATAGCGTAGGTTCTTCGGCAATTCGATTTTCGAGCCAGCGGTTGAACACATCGTTGATGCTGTTGTTTATGGGGGTCACCTCGATGGCATGCAGAATTCTTTCGTTGCTGGATTTCGGTTCATCTAGCCAGCAGATGAATACGGGAGTTCCCGGGCGGTGCTTCAGCAAAAAATCCGGCAGCGGATTGACGTGCACTTTTTTTCCGAGAAACGTTGCTTCGGCTGCACTTTCGATTCGGCTGTCCTGATCCATCAATAAGCAGAATAGATTTTTTTCGTCGAGCAGTCGCAAGAACTCGCGCGGGTTCCTTGCGTTCACGGAATAATTTTGTTTGTCTACAGAACGGATTCTGTTTTCGACAATGCGATTGAGCCATGCGGGCTTTAGCGGAATATAACTTGCCTTGAGCGGAATGCCCAAGCGGCAAAGCCACGGGCCAATGGCTTCGTAATTGCCGTAGTGTGCGGTAAGGAATATTCCGCCAGCGCGCATCTTGTTTAGTACAAATTCACTGTTGCTAGATAATTTATATGTAATTCCGTTTTGCTTGATCGGATAACTGCCAAAATCGTGTGGTAATTTTTTGAACGAACTGAAGTCGAAAAGAATATCGCTTATATGGTGCGTAAGGTTTAAAATAATTTGTTTGTATTCTTTATTATAAATTATTTTTGACGGGTTGGAATGTACAAAGTTTAGATTGGACTGAACGACGTGATGCTTCCAACCAGATACAAGCAGTGCCTTGTATAGTAGTTTTTCGAAAATGTAGCCAATCTTGAACAAGGTGAGTTAGTCCTTGTTCGCTCTAGGTTTCTTTTTGGAGTCGTTGGCGGATTCGCTAAAGGGGAATACGAACCGCCCGCGGAGAACGCAACCGGGGGCTCCCGGATCGCATTCCTTTTTCCGCTTGTTGCAGAAGGTGTTTCTCAGGTGTCTGCATTCGTAACTCATATATGGAATTATAGAAAAGAACCGGGAAAAAAGAAAAATCGGTAAAAAACAATGCCTATGATCGGCTATAGCCAAAATAAATATGTTAATAGAGTGTTGATAAATTGAATATTATGTGGATATAGAACGAATGTTTTACAAAAAAATGGAAAAAAGTGAAAAAAAATGAAAAAAATGCGCAAAACCTCTTGACAATCGTCACATAAAGTTCTATAATTGGCCTCACCCTCGAACGAGAGAGCCGAAAAGCTCAAACGAACGAGAACGGAGGCCCGCGAGGCCGCCGGGAAGATTGAAGGAATCGGAGATGTGCTTAGTGACGGGTCCAAGAGATTTCTTGGAATAGTCAATAATACGAACGTGATTAACGGGACCAAGACTTTA
>NZ_FXBA01000014.1 GCF_900177705.1 Fibrobacter sp. UWB15 | reverse complement strand
ATGGCTGTTCCTTTGCTACCAAAGGTAGCATTTTGACGCAGGCAGAATTGCCATTTGTCTAGTTATGAACAGTCCTAATTATGGGGAAGCTTACAAAAATGGGTAGCTGACACCAGTACCTGGCAGTTGTGAATTGCTTTCAGATTTTCTAGTTTTACTAGTGCAATGACAACTTGGCCCATGGAACTTGAAGCTGAAGAAGAGTTGTGAATTGCTTTCAGATTTTCTAGTTTTACTAGTGCAATGACAACATGGCGGCATCGTCGAGCGCGAGGTCCGAAGTTGTGAATTGCTTTCAGATTTTCTAGTTTTACTAGTGCAATGACAACCAACGCCGCCCTCGTTCACTAGACTATTGAGTTGTGAATTGCTTTCAGATTTTCTAGTTTTACTAGTGCAATGACAACATGCCGTTTCGCTCTCCCTTCAATCCGAGCGTTGTGAATTGCTTTCAGATTTTCTAGTTTTACTAGTGCAATGACAACCATACATTGACTACTACACCGCTGTTCACTGTTGTGAATTGCTTTCAGATTTTCTAGTTTTACTAGTGCAATGACAACATTACAGGCCACCACAGCCCCGTTTGAGCGGTTGTGAATTGCTTTCAGATTTTCTAGTTTTACTAGTGCAATGACAACAGGCAACCACTAACAATGCAATCGTCTTGGGTTGTGAATTGCTTTCAGATTTTCTAGTTTTACTAGTGCAATGACAACCTGTTGTGGGTACAATACAGAAAGTCGTCAGTTGTGAATTGCTTTCAGATTTTCTAGTTTTACTAGTGCAATGACAACCTTCGTAAGACCAGCTAAATCTGTTTTAAGGTTGTGAATTGCTTTCAGATTTTCTAGTTTTACTAGTGCAATGACAACGCAAAACGACTTCGTAAGACAGACCGAGCGGTTGTGAATTGCTTTCAGATTTTCTAGTTTTACTAGTGCAATGACAACAAATGTTCGAGGCACTTGCAAACGGGAAAAGTTGTGAATTGCTTTCAGATTTTCTAGTTTTACTAGTGCAATGACAACGTTCGTGTTCTTTGCTCGAATATTACGTTAGTTGTGAATTGCTTTCAGATTTTCTAGTTTTACTAGTGCAATGACAACGCGAGGCGGAGAAGACGTCCAAGACTGTAGTTGTGAATTGCTTTCAGATTTTCTAGTTTTACTAGTGCAATGACAACAGCCATCTTCATCTTGCGTGTAATGCAGCGGTTGTGAATTGCTTTCAGATTTTCTAGTTTTACTAGTGCAATGACAACTTGTCATAACCGCACCCGCCAACCTTTCTAGTTGTGAATTGCTTTCAGATTTTCTAGTTTTACTAGTGCAATGACAACCAATACCAGCAACACGCATTTCCTTGCCCAGTTGTGAATTGCTTTCAGATTTTCTAGTTTTACTAGTGCAATGACAACAAGGCGGCAGCGTGGAAGTTTGCCAGGAAAGTTGTGAATTGCTTTCAGATTTTCTAGTTTTACTAGTGCAATGACAACTGGATAGCGTACAACAGTACATCGATGTTTGTTGTGAATTGCTTTCAGATTTTCTAGTTTTACTAGTGCAATGACAACCCGAAGTCGCAAATATCGGGGCACACCTCGGTTGTGAATTGCTTTCAGATTTTCTAGTTTTACTAGTGCAATGACAACAGCTTTTATTGGCATTATCGCTGATGCTTAGTTGTGAATTGCTTTCAGATTTTCTAGTTTTACTAGTGCAATGACAACTTACGGGCTCCTGAGCCATCATACCCGCAAGTTGTGAATTGCTTTCAGATTTTCTAGTTTTACTAGTGCAATGACAACTTACTTCAAGCAGAAAATCAACCTTCCTACGTTGTGAATTGCTTTCAGATTTTCTAGTTTTACTAGTGCAATGACAACTGAAAAAATCCATAAAATGACCTTAGAATGTTGTGAATTGCTTTCAGATTTTCTAGTTTTACTAGTGCAATGACAACGAGATTTCTCACCATTAGTACCTGAAGGAGTTGTGAATTGCTTTCAGATTTTCTAGTTTTACTAGTGCAATGACAACGAAGACGAGGTGCGTCAGCAGCGAGAAAAAGTTGTGAATTGCTTTCAGATTTTCTAGTTTTACTAGTGCAATGACAACATTTGATACGAGGAATGATGAAGATGAACGGTTGTGAATTGCTTTCAGATTTTCTAGTTTTACTAGTGCAATGACAACTTCCTTCGGCTTGATAAGGATGCCGTCGTGTTGTGAATTGCTTTCAGATTTTCTAGTTTTACTAGTGCAATGACAACGAACTGAACCACCTTGCCGCCATTGTTGAAGTTGTGAATTGCTTTCAGATTTTCTAGTTTTACTAGTGCAATGACAACGAGGTTTCTCATACTACGATGCGGACGAAGGTTGTGAATTGCTTTCAGATTTTCTAGTTTTACTAGTGCAATGACAACGCAAGAGAAGCGAACGCATGAAACGTGTAAGTTGTGAATTGCTTTCAGATTTTCTAGTTTTACTAGTGCAATGACAACTTTTTAGGAGATTTATATGCCGAAACAGAAGTTGTGAATTGCTTTCAGATTTTCTAGTTTTACTAGTGCAATGACAACAAAATCCGTCAATGTTAAGCTTAATTCCGCGTTGTGAATTGCTTTCAGATTTTCTAGTTTTACTAGTGCAATGACAACCTCTTGTCACTACAGGTGAGAAGTTCAATTGTTGTGAATTGCTTTCAGATTTTCTAGTTTTACTAGTGCAATGACAACCATTCAAGAACGGAACTCTTACCTTGACAGTTGTGAATTGCTTTCAGATTTTCTAGTTTTACTAGTGCAATGACAACTTTTTTCCGTATAAATACTAGGATAAACGTGTTGTGAATTGCTTTCAGATTTTCTAGTTTTACTAGTGCAATGACAACCATAACCAAATACAATTATCATCAACCAAAGTTGTGAATTGCTTTCAGATTTTCTAGTTTTACTAGTGCAATGACAACTTTAGTTTTATTGAATACAAACAAAGGAAGTTGTGAATTGCTTTCAGATTTTCTAGTTTTACTAGTGCAATGACAACTCTTGCTTATGTTCGGAGTAATCGACAATGGTTGTGAATTGCTTTCAGATTTTCTAGTTTTACTAGTGCAATGACAACTGGAATTTCGAACCCTCCAGGCACACCAAAGTTGTGAATTGCTTTCAGATTTTCTAGTTTTACTAGTGCAATGACAACTTTAAAAAAAGGATTAACAAATAACATAAAGTTGTGAATTGCTTTCAGATTTTCTAGTTTTACTAGTGCAATGACAACTGATTTGTTGTAACTGAATAAGTGTCAATGGGTTAGTTGCAGAATTGTGTAAAAGAAAAAATCGACTTTTCGAAGCCGATTTTTTCGTTTTTAGGGCATTTTTGTGATTAGAAAAGTTCTAGTTGAAGTGCTGGTTTGGGTAAGGGCTTTTCTTTTTTGCCGTAGAAAACCTGAATCTTCCCAAATTGTTTGTCGGTGATGCATAGAATGCTGACAGACCCTTTGGGAGGCATAAAACTCTTTATACGAGCGATGTGGACCTCTGCGTTTTCGACCGAGGCGCAATGCCGAACATAAATGGATAATTGAAATCTTGAAAAGCCGTCTTTCAAGAGATTTTTTCGAAACAGCGAATGGCGTTGCCGTTCGATTTTTGTTTCTGTAGGTAGATCAAAGAAACATAGTATCCACATAATTCGATACTCGCTAAATCGATCCATCCTACACCTCAGGATAGATTAGTTTCTTTGTGACTCCCATATAGCATTTGGCGAGCGATGCCGTTGTTGTTGCAACGGCGTTCATTAAAGGACTTCGCTCTCCATTGATAAAACAATCAAGAACAGGAATTTGCAGGATTTTTGCTTTGATATCGGTAGACAAATCCTTTGGATATTCTTTAATTTCAGTCAGGATATCTATGGCTAGTTTGTCTACAATCGGTCGGTAGGGCTCCATTATATCATCTGCAAGGCAATACGCATTGTAACGATTGTGATGATGGATGCCCAATGTCGGTAATAGCCCGCTGGAAACTAAAGCTCTTGCAACGACTCCTCTCAAAATGGCGTATCCATAATTCAACATGTTGTTTGGTGAAACTCCATTTCTATCACGGACAAAATCAGAAATGTCGGGAAACATCTCTTTCCAGTAGTATGCTGCAGCAACGGCTTCTCGATTATCAACGTCTCCACTTCGTACGGAGTTTGCCCAAGCTGTCATATTGCCTATTTCGGCGTTTCTTGTGGCCTTCAAGATGGCTGCTTGATTCAAAATTTTCTGTTGGACCGTTTGTTGCCATAGTTGCTTTTTTAATGGAAGAGATGCTTCTATCTGTGCTTGGAACCTTTCGCTTTGCAGGGTGTTTCCTGAAAGGGGAAGTAGTAAGCCTGAGGGTAAATGCGTCTTATCGCAGTTGATGATTGCACAATTATTCTCTAGCAGGGCTCCGAGCAAAGCGTTGGTCACTGTAATTTGGGGTGAATCAAGGATTATGTATGCAATGTCTTCAATAGCCGCAGTAACGATTTCGTCATCGCGTTTCTTAATGACAAGCTGGTTGTCCTTTAGGCTTAAATACGCCTGATTCCCAAAATATAATGTCCGTTTAATCATAGGCTATACCCATTTAGTATTCACCTACAGACACAATTTGACCAATATGATTTACACGAACCTTTACAATGCCGTTTAATAAACTTAAACCACCACGTTTCCACGTTTTTCCCAAAAGCTTTTTGTTGTCGTTTAGCATCGTTTCTTGATGATGTCTAAAGAAATAGTCTCTGGTTGTAAATTTTTGTACCCTATACAAGTTTGGACTAATCAATGCATTATTCTTTGAATCTAGTAAATCGATTTTTTGCGGGTCAAAACCGGTTTCTTGATTCGGGAATACAAAGAATTCATTTTGCTTCATTGTGAACAGGAATTGCCATCCTTGCTCTTTGTTGTATTCTTTGTCAATGATTGGTAATCCCTTTGTGGCTCGTTGCGTCGCTTCGTAGAACGAAACGATATGTTCTTGCAAATTGCCGTCTGCATCCTGGAAAATCGCAACATGGTGATTGTTACCAGTATTCACGAAATCATGTCCTTTTCGCAGGGCTACAGCATTGTTTACAGCACGAATAGTAACACTCTTAATAGAAATTCCTTTTTCTTTATTCAGCCAAATAGGGTTATCCATTAAATTGTCAAAAGCTTTCTTTGCATCGTTATCGTACTCAGCTAAACGATCAAGTAATATTTGCTTTATTTTTCCATCAATCACTTTTTCAATAGATTTAGCATCTTTGAAATTTTGTGATGAAACTGCTTTGCGAATAGTATAGGTCGTTTCGTATGATTTCGTTGTTACAATTTCCGGAATCTTTGTTGTGTGCATTTCGTCCAAATAAATAGGCGATTTTGTAAGTGCATTTTTCCCCGTAAACGCTTTCTTAGCATCACCATTAAATGCATTTAGCCTTTCGAGCAAAGCGTCTCGATATTTGGCATTGCATACTGTTGCTATTTTTTCAGCAGTAAATTTTGCATCAATCTTTTCAGATTTTACATTTTCAGCCTGATAGCTTCCGTAAATAGACTCGTTGTGCAACTGTCCACGAGGTGTTAAAGTTTGTTGCTGATTTAACTTTCCATTTTTACCCTTACTGATATTTGTATTTCGTGTTACAACCTTATTTCGCGCCTTAATTGAGATAAGGGTATTTTCCAATTGCTCTTTTGCCTGTGCGCGGAATTCATCCAACGGAATCGGAGGAATGAAACAAAGTTTCCCCTTTTCGTTCCGGTAAAGTTCTTTTTGTTCTATAGTAGCTTCAATCCTTTTCACATCCGCAGGGTTTATATTGCTTAAATCATAATCCGCCAAATCTATGTATTCCTGTTCTGATTTAGGTACACGAGCATTTAAATTGTTCAAATATTGAATATAGCTGCGTTTGGTAAATGCAATCGTTAAAGCGTCCATCGCATGATGGCGATGGTCATTTCGTTTTGTCCAGTCAATTATCTTAAGAATCGTTCTGCCATCTTTGTCTTTATAGGTTTCTGTAAGTCCTTGTTTGTTATACTTATCCCAATTCAATTCTTGCATAACATCAACGAGTTGCCAATCTTCACGGAGACGGTCTGTGATTGCTCCTGTTGTAGGAATCACAAATTTTACAACATCTTCAAGCATCTCGCGAGCTTTCTTCGCAATGTATTGAGAATCGCGTAAATCACGTTCTATGAATCCAGAAGGAATATCGGCTTCATGCATCAGCAAATTTTTGTATTTCGCCTTGCTAATCATTCCTTCGTTATACATTTTGTCTATACGAGACTTGTATTGTTCTGCGCCATTTTCTCCATATTTAGTAAGGACAAAATCGTAAGCGGTAGAGTTGCTTTTCTCTATGTTGATTTGTCTTTTTTCAAGAGTTTTGTTGGCGAAAGAATCGTCGAAACGCTTTGCCTGGGGAATTATATGTTCAATATCAAATTCCTTACTGAACAATTTTTCTTGAGGAATATACGTGTCTGAATAAAGAGTTTTGAATCCGTTAGATTCTAGTTCCTTATACAATCTATAACGAAGTAAATCATTTTTGCTGGGACATTCCAAACCAAATTCGTTTATGAGAATTTTTCTATAATCGTCATAATCTGCGGCACTCTTTTTAATGGCGTTTGTCATTTCCTCCCGTTCTTTGGCGCTCTTCTTCAATTCTCTTGCTAATTCAATTCGAACTTCATCCGGCTTCCCGTAAGTGTCAATAATTAAATTGACCACATTTACCATTTGGTTCAAAATTTTTTCAACAACAGGATTCCTTAACGAGTTCATTGGAAGTGCGTCTAAATGATCTTTATAGACCTTATTTGCCAATTCATCGCGAGTGAGAGAACGTTTTGAGTGTTTGTATCCTGCGGATGTACAAGCGTCGCTATACATTTGACCTTGTTTCATGAAAGGCAAAATCTTTTTAATTGCCTTTGCCGAAAGACTTCCATAAGCGTCTTCAAAGGTAACGCTTGCTAAAATGGCTGCATAGTCTTCTTCCATGTTACAAAGATTTCCAATCTTTGCAATGAGATTTCTGTTGCCAGTAATAGACTTGTCATCTTGGAATGAATATAATAGGTGCCAAAGTTTGAATAAAGGCTGATTTTCGAGTTCTGGAGTTGTCAATGAGGAATTGTAACTCAAGAAGTCTGTTCTGATGTTCAATTTTTCGAATGAGTTCTGAACGGTATTAAAGATTTCTTTTGCAGGCATCTTTTGGAAGTTGAATTCTCCGTAACCACTCATTTCGATAATACGACGATAAGCATCAAATAATTTTGATTGAGTCCGGTTTCCTTCTAGTTTATCGAAGTTTAAATCGTATTCACGGTATTCCTTGTTAAATAGAACTTTTAACGCATCTGATTTGCTTAATTGCTCCTTTACATTCAGTTCAGCAAATAATTTCTCTTTTTCGTCTTGCTTTAATGCGCAATACTCGCCAGTTTCCTTGCTTGTTAGCATCAAATTGTTTAGAACTTGCCATATGCGAAATTCTTGAAAAATTGGAGACGATGCGGGAATAACTTTAGGGCCTGATAAAACAGTTTTTGTTTGCCCATCAATAGTTCTATTAACTTTGCGACCTTCCAGTTCACAAATGCTGATTAAATTTTTTTGTGATTTAAGAGGCCTCTGATAGAATATAGTGATATCGCGAATTTCGTGCTTTAGTTTGGGAGTCAATTCCGGATGAAATTTTACTTGCGTTTCCCAAATCGTCTCAAATTCATCTAAATAGTCTTGACGATAGAAGACCTGATTTTTAAGACTGTAGTTAGGATTCTTGGCCAATTCATTCATTTGGAACTGTCCAACAGTCAAATGATTAATTCGTAACTCCTTACTGCGATCACCAATATTTCCGAGATAACTACTTGTTCCACTTTTTTGACCATTGATATTTTGAAGAACAATTGCTAATTCCTCTAGCCCAATCTTTTCAGAAAGAGCATTCACTCGCCATTCGTAGTCTTCTTTTTTTTGGTCGAATCCCTTTGTTGATCGTTTAATGCCAACAATGTTGAACGGAGTCTTGCAAATAGCCCATGTAGCAGATTTATTTTTCCCTTCTACATTATGCTTTAAGGATTCGGTCAAGACATCTGGATAGAATGTTTTTTGAAAACTCCAAATTTTATCAAATTCCGTTTGCAAATCAGATGGATAGAATTCTGGTTCGTAGCGTTTATCTTGATTGAACAAGGAAAGGACTAGTTGACCAGGAGTTAAATTTTCATTATAGAGTTTTTCAGCAATAGCCATACCGTCAATCAGGGAACCCTCGTCAGAAGACTTTGCTTTTCGATTGCTCTTATAACCTCTTTTTTTGTTGATCATCAACAAAACGCGTGCAAATTCTGTTAAAGAAATCTCTTCAGAGGCTGCTTTGGCTCTTAATCGATAGGTTTCAAATGTTGTGCCGTTTCCTTTTTCGGCAAGAATCGTCGAATCGTCAATAAAGCCATGTTCCTTGAGTAGTTTTCTTAGATGATCTCTACGTAATTTATAACGCTGTAAATTACGTCGCATAGAACGGCTTTGTGTTCGCCCTGCATTGCAGGAAATGCTTTTTCCACCGTTAAAATCTGCTACAGCATCCATGCAGGCTTTTTTTGATGCTGTATTTACAAAATTGTCGAAGCTGATGGTTCTTACGCCTAATTTCACAATAGAAGACTTTTCGCCTTCCTTTTCCGCTTCATTCACCACTGCCCAACCAATCGAATTGGTTCCCAAATCAAGTCCAAGAATCTTTTTCATTTGATTTCCTTTTTCTATTCTCATTTAAAATAAACTTTTTTGTCGAAAAAAGGAATGGAAAAATGCCTTTTTTTGATAAAATTCGTCATTTTTGAAGCGAAAACGCAAAACTACAAACCCATAAATATAGATTATTTTTGTGACATATAATGTCATTTTGAAATTTTTTTGATTTTTCTGCAAAATGTGAAAAATTTATTGACTTTCTGTATTTCTTTATGTATATTATTGTCAAATCTGAAAGCAATTCACAATAAGGATTATTCCGTTGTGAAAACATTTAGAGCGGCGCTTCATCCGAGGCGTCGTTCTCTTTTTTGTCTTGATAAAATTTGATCTGAAAAAAAACTAAAATCTCTTGACAATCACCATCCGCTAATTTATATTTTGTGGTGCTCAAAAGTGCATTTGTATACTTTGGGTGGATAACCGTAAAGTCCCGCCTTTTTATGCTTGTAGGCGGAGAGGAGTGTATGATGAAAGAACGCAAGTCCTTCAAGGACTGTATCGTGAAGCCGGGTGAAACGAGCCCGTACGCAAACCTGCTGGTAGATTTGGCCTTCAAGAAGGCCTTTGACCCGGATAAGCCTACTAGTCGCCAGAATCTCATCAATTTGTTGAATGACCTGTTGGGACCGCAACTTAAACGGCCTGTCAAAAACGTGTGGACTCGTAATGTGGCGAAGAACCTCAGTGGGAGTAAGGCGTCGCGTACGGCAATTTTTGACTTGCATTGTAAGGATGATGCGGGAGATTTGATTGAAATTGAAGTGCAAATTCGTGAAGTGGATAACTTCATGAAGCGCCTTGCGTTTTATGCGAGCGAAATGGTGGCGAATCAGGCAGCGCCCGGAGATGATTGGAATTTTAATGTTCAGCCGACATATGTAATCGCCTTGACGCGGTTCCCTGTTTTCCTTGATGAGCGCGCCGTCCATCGTGCGACGGTAATCGATTTGGAAAGCGGGGTGCAGCTTGTGGATGCCTACAACTGGACTGTAATCGAACTTTCAAAGGTTCCTTTCTTTATCGAGAAGACCTCCAGTGACCTAAGCAAATGGCTGTTTTTCTTCCGCTACCTGAACCAACTCAAGGAACTTCCCGAAGAACTGGACGAAGTGAAGTTTAAGGACTTGACGGAAAGTGCAAAAGTATCTAACTTCAATAAAAAGGAATTTGAGGCTTATCGGAATATGTACCACAAGGTCTGGGATCACAATGCCTTAAGAAAGGGCTTCTTCAAGGAGTTCGCGGAAGACGTCAACGCGAAAGTTGCAGAAGGTGTTTCCGAAAATACGCGTGAAATCGCGAAGAATCTGATAAAGCTTGGCGTTTCTGACGAAAAAATAGTCGCAGCCACGGGACTTTCTCTGGAAGACGTTGTAGTGTTGCGCAGTCAGCTCGAAACTTAATTTCTGCAATTCGCATTGTTCAAAAGAGCGAAAATTTAAAATGGATCGCCGCGCCTCTTTGAGGCTCGCGATGACGAACGTAAAGCCCCGCCTTTGATGAAAGCGATTTGGAAGGCGCGATTATTTCGCGTATTGAGGGAAATCGCTGGGCGAGTAAATTTACCTTGTGTTTTTCTGTTGACTGCTGTCGAATTTTCCAAGGCAATTGAATCCAACGAGTCCAGCGGGTGTGTCGAAATGCCCTGGGTCCACATGTTCTTGATTGCCTTTGGCCAGCGTTCGCGCGCCATTTTGAATGCCGTCACCACGAATTATAGTTGCCGCTATCGCCGCCAAGGGCTTCGACAAGTTTGGAACGGGCGAAATCGGAGTGATGGTTGTTGGCTGATTTTACAGCCTCGTTTACGACTTCGATCATTTTGAGGTCGGGGTAATGTTCTTGAACGGCGTCAATCCAATCGGTCCATGTTTTTTTGATTTCGCTGACATCGAGCGTGCTCAACCACTGTGGATTTTGGGAACCCCACAAGAGTGTTCGGAAAGTGAAATGGGCGTTGTTTGCTTTTGCCCAATTGTAGGCGAGGTCGCAACCAGCCCAGTCGTAATTGCCGCGTTCTTTTTCGACATGCCCCCAAATGCATTGATAATGTGTCCTTGGGGTGGTCTTGTTTATCTACGCAATCAATGCGTTGAATGATGATTGGTTGGAGATGAAAGTTTTCCTGTTTGGGTAGGAAATCATGCTTTTCTGATTGGGAATGTTCCCCTAGATGGCCATTGTGTTCAGTTTCTTTACATACTAACCTGTTGATTTTGAACGATTTATAGTGAATTTAATTTAAATGACGCAAAAATTGCGTTAAAAATAAACTTTTTTGAACGATTTGCTTTGCTGCTCTTGACCGGCTCCTTCGCAGAACCTATCTTTGCGCCAAAACAAATAGGAATCTAATCATGTACTATGAATCTATCAAGGTTTTGGACTGCACCATCCGCGATGGCGGCCTGGTGAACAAGCACGACTTCTCCCTCGAATTTGTGCGTCGCCTTTACACCCTCCTGTCTGCCGCCGGTGTGGACTATATGGAAATGGGTTACAAGAACTCTCCGGAACTTTTTGACCCCAAGGAATACGGCCCGTGGAAGTTCTGCGACGACGACCTGCTCTGGAAGGTGAAAGACGGTATCGATTCCAAGATCAAGATGGCCGTGATGGCTGACGTGGGCCGCGTGAACATGGATGCCGTGAAGCCCGCGAGCGAAAGCCCGTACCAGATGTTCCGCGTGGCAAGCTATGTGAAAAACATCGACAAGGGTATCGAGATGGTGAACGCCTTCCACGACATGGGTTACGAAACCACCCTGAACATCATGGCTGTGAGCCGTGACCGTGGCCCGGAACTCGACGAAGCCCTGCACCAGGTGAACGAAGAATGCAAGGCCGACGTGCTTTACTTGGTGGACAGCTTCGGCGCCTTCTACCAGGAAGACATCGATAAGGAAATTACCCGTTACCGCGGTATCGTGAAGGGCAAGAAGTTCGGCTTCCATGGCCACAACAACCAGCAGCTGGCCTTCTCCAACACGATTCAGGCTATCATCGACCACGTGGACTACCTCGACGGTTCCGTGTCGGGCATGGGCCGCGGCGCCGGCAACTGCACCACCGAACTCTTGCTCGGATTCCTCAAGAACCCGAAGTACGACCTTCGCCCGGTGCTCGACGCCTACCAGGAACTGTTCTTGCCGCTCAAGGAAAAGTACGAATGGGGCTACATCATTCCGCAGATGATTACGGGTATGCTGAACCGCCACCCGCAAGACGCCATCGCCGTCCGCAAGACCGAAGACCGCGACAACTACACCAAGTTCTATAATCATATGATGAATGACTAGGAGGCGAATCCAGCATGAAAGTGCTCGCACTTTCGTATTGGTGAGCCGACGAGTCGCGCCCTTGATTTGAAAAATCAAGGGCCACGACTAATCATGAGTCAAATGCGGCGATAAACTATCCGGGTTTTAGGGCGGAGCCCTAGGAGAAGGGGGAGTGGAAAACGCAGCAGGGCTGCGATTGCAACGAGGGGGATTCTTCCCCCTTTGTTTTTTTTACTAGCTTATACCTGTGCGCTACTTATTCTTGCTGATTGTACTTGTATTTGGGTTGTCTGTCTCGTTTGCGGCAGACGGCGTAGACTCGCTTGGATCAGAGAATAAGTTGTCTGAAATCAGCACGGTTCCCTTGCCGGGGCAGACCGCCTACATGGAACAGGGTCTTTCGTTCGGGCTTGGCTTTGGCGTGTACGACCCGCTGGACGAATGCGACTGCATGGGCGCCTGGCAGGCACAGCTTGAGTACTTTTATAAAGATTGGATAAGCGGGGGAGTCAGTGCGCTCTTTTTCGGGGGCGACCTCGACCGCGACGCGATGATCGTTTACCAGCGGTACCGCCTGAATGTCAGGTTCCACATGGCGTCCGAAGAGTTCGACTTGTATGCTTCGCCGCTTCTGGGTTTTGAAAATACGAGTATCTCGGCGTTTAGAAAGCAGGTGCGCGGAAAGAAGGCGACTTCGGAACGGCAACAGCATTACTGGTGGGACGACGATCCCGGCGACGAAGAAGACGAAGCGGATTCTGTCGAAGTCGAAAACAACGACTGCCAAAAGCTTTTTACGCTGGACGGTTTTTCTATCGGGCTTGCGCTGGGTGGCGGGTATAACCTGTCGGATTTGTTCGGCCTGACCGGCGAAGTTCATGTGGAATACAACTTTACCAAGGAATTCCTGTTGAACGTGGTTCCGGGGGTTGCCTTTAACCTGCGCGAAGTGTGGCCTTGGGCCAAGCGGACGCTCCGTTCGACCTGGATTTCGTTCGAAGTGGGGGCTCAAAAGGCCTTCAACAAGGATATTGACGGGTGGTCGAACACCTTTTTCCTGGGAATTCAGTTCGGGGCGTAGGGTAGACCTGCCTCCGAGGTTTGACACCTAAATCCCGATTTTCTATATTTGGTGCACCGATTTTTATCGGAACCCTCCCGGGGCCAATGTCGGTTTCCCGGGCGATAGACCAAAGGGACTCATTATATGAGACAATACGAAACGATGGTGATCATCGACGCTATGATCTCTGACGACGCTATCAAGGCCGAAATCGAGACTATCGCCGCCAACATCACCAAAGGCAACGGCGAAATCCTCCGCCGCGACGATTGGGGCAAGCGCAAGCTCGCATACTCCATCAAGAAGCGCCAGCATGGCTTTTACGTGATCTTCTACTACAAGGCCGAAGCCGCTACGGTCGCCTCTGTGGAAGCCGCTCTCAAGCTGAACGAAAACGTTCTCCGCTGGATGACTCTCGCTGATTATCCGATGAGCGAAATTGTTTATGACCAAACTCAGACCCAGTCCACCGAAGATATCATCCCGGTTGACGCAGAAGAAGGGGAGGCTGAATAATGGCTTTTGAAGATAAGAAGCAGGCAACCCGTATCCGCCGCAAGAAGACTTGCTGGTTCACGGAAAACAACATCAAGTTCATTGACTATAAGGACGAAAAGACTCTTCGTCGCTTTATCTCTGAACGTGGTAAGATCATTCCTCGCCGCATTTCTGGCACCTCCGCCAAGTATCAGCGTATGCTGAACGAAGCTATCAAGCGTGCCCGTCAGATGGCTATTCTCCCGTTCGTTTCGGACAGTCTGCGCTAAGGAGGAACTAGACTATGGAAATTATTCTTAAGGCCAACGTTCCCCACTTGGGCAAGATGCTTGACGTCGTGAAGGTTAAGGACGGCTATGCCCGTAACTACCTCTTCCCGCGCAAGCTCGCTGTTCGCGCTACCAAGGAAGCCAAGCTCGAAATCGAAAACAACCGCGCTGCCGTCGAAGCTCAGTTCCAGAAGGAACTCGCTGCCGCTGGCGATGTGGCTGCTAAGCTTTCTCAGATTTCTGTTAACCTCGAACGCCGCGTTGTGGAAGGCGAACGTCTGTACGGTTCTGTGACCGCTTCTGACATCGCTGACGCCATCACCAAGCAGGGCGTTAAGGTTACCCGTGCTCAGGTTGCTCTCGAAGAACCGATCAAGCAGCTCGGTGTTTACACCGTGACGATCAAGGTCTTCAGCGACGTTGAAGCTCAGGTCAAGGTTTGGGTGGTTGCAGAGAAAGCCTAAGCTTTTTCTAAATCACTAGAAATCTTAAAAGCCGCTCCTTCGGGGGCGGTTCTTTTTTTATGGACTTGCGTTTATAACAAAAATGCGGACAAATGAATGTCCGCATTTAAAGTTCGATTTGAAAAACGCTTATTTGTTGATGAACTGCGGAATGCCCTTGTACTTTTCCATGTTCTTCATGATGCAGGCCATTTCCCAGTCCTTTTCCTTAAAGCGGCGGCGGAGCAGGGCCACGAACACTTCCATGAGCATCAGGCAGTCGTAAACGGCGCGGTGCATTTTGTCGGATTCAATCTTCATGCTGATTTCGTCGCGGCGTTGGAACATGTTAGCCAAAATACCGAGCTTGTGGGAACTTGCTTCGGGCATGATTGCCTTGGAAATAGCGAGGGAGTCGATCACGGGGTTGCCGGGCACGAGCTGTGGGTTGTTCTGGTAGGCGACACGCAAAAAGCTTGCGTCGAAGTTTGCGTTGTGGGCGAGCAGAATGGAACTCTGGCCGCAGAATTCGGTGAACTTCTTGATGGCGTCACCCACGGCGGGGGCGTCTTGCACGTCGCTGTCGTAAATGTGGTTCACGGCAGAGGCTTCGGCCGGAATCATCATGTTCGGCTTCACGAAGGTTTCGAGCTCGCCGAGCAGCTTGGGCACGACTTTGCCGTTCTTGGTTTCGACGGTGAACTTGACGGCACCGATTTCAATGATTTCATCTTTCTGGTTGTTAAGACCTGTAGTTTCAAGGTCGAAGGCGACAAATTTAGGGGGCATTAAAATCACGATTTATTCCTTAGTTAATAAGTTATCACCTTGGTATGATTTGCAGTCACAAAGATAATTTAATTTCGATGTCAATACGTGTCAGCGGCAGGGGCAAGACGAATTTATCCCATGTTTTTAGTATGATGTGCGCGCCGTACTTGGCGCTGATTTGCCATAGGGGAGTGTTGCTTGATTTGGAAAGCCAGAGCGAGCCTTTTTTGACTACGCCTGCCGGTCCGCGAGGGCCGTCTAGTGCCATGCCTACAAAGCGGCCTTCGCGGAGCGGTATAAGCAAGTGGCGCACGTTGGTGGCGCCGTGGGTGCTAGAGCCGCGTGTGACACTGTAGCCGAGATTTTGGACGATGGTCGCGAAAAGGTCGCCGTCGCTTGATTCCGAAACGAGCGTGTGCACGCCCCAGTTTTTAAAGGCGGCGGCACTCGCGAGTAGATCTTGATGCCATACCCCAAGGATTCCCGGCGCAAATGATTCGGGCGTTTTTAGCCTTACGCGCAGGCTTTTAATCCAGAGGGTTACAAGAAATGCCTTGAACCTGACCTTGAACGGCGGTTTAGTCATGCCTAAAAGATAAAAAAATGCAAAAAATGCCCGGTTTGCCCTTGAAAAAGGGAATAAATTTACCTATATTGCGTTTCACTTTGGCGACGTACCCAAGTTGGTAAGGGGCGGCTCTGCAAAAGCCTTATTCATCAGTTCGAGTCTGATCGTTGCCTCTCAAAACTCCTTCTCACCCCGGGAAGGAGTTTTTTTTGGCTTGCAAGGGAATATCAAAAAAAGACGGACAAAGTCCGTCTGATTTTATACCAAACCACCAGCCTACCGCCTACAGTCTACTTCCTACTGTCTACTAAACCACCGGATTTTTCCTCGGTCTTCCGCGGCCGCGCTTTACGGGAGTTCCGTCGGGCATGGTGGTTGCTTCCGGGTGCCTTGCTTTAAAGAAATCTTGAATCTTCTTGGCGCGTTCTTCGGCTTTTTGCTTGGCGAGGTCTGAGGCCGATACAATCACCGCCTTGGGCTTGTCGCCGCCCTTAAAACCGAACGATGCCTTGAGGACTCTGCCTGATGCAGGTTTCGGAGATTCCGAAACCGTGGCCTTCGGCTTGATAGATTCGGAACTGCTTTTCAGGTCGTAGGCGCTGTAGCCCTTGCTTTCTTCGGTAAAGGCGGTCTTCAGCATCATCTGCTTTTCCAAGGGAAGTTCGCTCATGGACGGGATTCCCGGAATCTGGGTCTTGGGCTTGAAGTACAGGTCGCCCTGCCTGGGAATGGAGCCGAAGATCTCGTTTGCGATGTTCTGGGCTTCTTGGTATTCCCTTTGCTGCTTCTGGGCGAGGCGGTCTTTCTTGGAGGGCCTCGCGGCCCCGTTCTTGCGTTTCCCGCTAAAATCTTTCTTGACTTTTTCGGAATTCTGGATGATTTCTTCGTCGGTGAGGCCGCGGAGTTCCGGCGGAACTTCGATGATTTGAAGCGCAATATTAGACAAATTCTGATCCATAAAACCCCATTTTTCGCCCTTTGTAGGCTTGTCAAGAGTGGAAAAAGTCAATTTATTGTAAAAAATGCGACCCAAATTTAAAAAAAATTGAAAAAAATGCTTGTCAAGACCTAGAAAAAAAATTTTTTTTGGACTATTTTTGTTATACATGCTTCGGTTTACTCAAGAAATATTACTTGCTCTCCGTGCTATCTCTAATGAAGAAGAAGCACATGAAATGTCTAAGAAGGCCCGAGAACAGTTCGATTTCCTTGGAATTCGCCTTGTTCCCCGCCGTGAGGTGACCTACCCCATATTCGACAAGTATCCTCCGAAAGATGGTGACGAATTGGTGGCTAGGGTCGAGGACATGTGGGCACAGCCGTATCGTGAAATCCAGTATGCGGCTTGCGACTACCTGTTCCGCCACAGGGTCCTGCTCGGTGGACAGCACCTTGCCTTCCTTAAAAAGTTAATCAAGACCCGTGCCTGGCGCGATACCGTCGATACGCTCGCCGCTTGCGTCCTGGGTGACTTGGCGCTCCGCTTGCCGGCGCTGCGCTCCAAGATCGCTTCCTGGATTCGCGACCCGAACGTGTGGGTGCGCCGTAGCGCGATCATTTTCCAGATTCAGTACAAGGATCGTACCGACTGGCCGCTGCTCAGACAGTTCTGCCTGACCTGCGCCAAGGATGACGACTACTACATTCGTAACGGTATCGGTCGCGCCCTTTCGGAATACGCCCGAATCAACCCGACCGAAGTTCGTCGCTTTGTGCAGGACAACACCTTTGCCGAACAGACCGCGCAGGAAATCCTCCGCCTGATTTAAACGAAAAAAAACACAATTTATCGCCTTTTTCGCAAGAACTGCGGAAAAGGCTTTTTATTTCTTAACCACTGGCTACTGTCTACCGACAACTTCCGACTTTTTCTAAATTATTGATATGCGTTACGGTGACATTTCATATTTCCAGAGCGGCGTGGCCGTTCCCCTTTTTAGCCTTTATAGCAAGCAGAGCATCGGTATCGGTGAATACCTGGACCTGATTCCCTTTGGCCGCTGGGCCGCTTTTTGCAATTTCAATATTATTCAGCTTTTGCCGGTGAACGACACGGGGGCTGAATCTAGCCCTTACAGTGCACGCAGTGCCTTTGCCTTGAACCCGGTGTTTATCAATGTGCAGTCGGTGGAAGGTTCTTCGGAATACGAAGATGAAATCCAGCAGGGTAAGTTGGAATTCCAGAAGTACGGAAAAATCGACTACTACAATATTTCGACCTGGAAGCGTTTCGTTCTTCGCAAGATTTTTGACAACCGCTACGACGACCTGAAAAAAGACAAGATTCTTTTGCGCTGGATAGACAATAACGCTTGGGCCAAGCCCTACTGTGTCTATTGCACGCTCAAGGCTCAGAACGACGAAAGAAGCTGGAAGGACTGGAAAAACTACCGTGACCCGACAGCGAAGGATATCGAGGCCCTTTGGAAAAAGTTCGCGAAAGACAACCTGTTCCAGGCCTGGATGCAGTTCGAGGCCGAAAAGCAGTTTAGCGCTGCCGTAGCCGAAGTTTCTAAAATGGGTGTCCGCATCAAGGGCGACATTCCGATTCTCATTAACGAAGACAGCGCCGACGTTTGGGCTGACCGCAAGTACTTCTCGCTGGACGACCGTGCGGGTGCTCCTCCTGATATGTTCAGCTACAGCGGCCAGAATTGGGGATTTCCTACGTACCGCTGGGACGTGATCGAAAAAGACAACTTTGAATGGTGGCGCCGCCGCTTGGCTCAGGCAAGCAAGTTCTACCATGCTTACCGTATTGACCATGTGCTGGGCTTCTTCCGCATCTGGTCGATTCCGCAGCAAGAAGTCACGGGCATTCTGGGTTATTTTAACCCGTGCGTGCCGCTCACTTACGACAAGCTCGCTGCCGCTGGCTTTATGCGCGAAACGCTGGAATACCTGCGCCGCCCGAATTACGGCATTGACCAGTTGCGCGAATTCTTGGGCGCTGACGCCGACCGTCTTGCTCCGATTTGCTTTACCCAGCTCGAAGGTCATCCGGACCGCTTGATTCTCAAGTCCGAGTTTAGCTCCGAAAAGGCAATCCTTGGCATGAACGAACCGCAAGAAGTCAAGGACAAGCTGCTCAAGGTTTATTGGAACCGCGTGTTCGTACCCTCGGGCGACGAGAACAATTTCTACCCGTATTGGTACTGGTACAATGCTCCGGTGTTCTTTACCTTGCCGGATTACGAACAGGAAAAGTTGCGTAACCTGATTAAGGAAAACGAAAACGCCCAGAACGGCCTGTGGGAAGCCAACGCTACCAAGCTTCTGTCGGTGCTTTCTCAAGAAACCGATATGTTGGTATGCGCCGAAGACTTGGGTGCCGTACCGCCCTGTGTCCCGACTGTGTTGAACAAGCTCAATATTCTTTCGCTGCGTATTGAACGCTGGGCCCGCAACTGGAATGCTCCCTATTCGCCCTACTACGACATGGACGAATACCCGCGCATGTCCGTGTGCGCCACCAGCTGCCACGATACGTCGACTTTGCGCGGACTGTGGCAAGAAAAAGACTTTGACCGTGACTTGTACTGGTCCCATGCCCACCTGTCGGGCAAGGCTCCCGAAGAAGTTACTCCGTCGGTGGCCCGCCAGATTTTGGCCCACGTGTATACCACCAACAGTCTGTTCTGCATCTTGCCGGTACAGGACTACTTCGCTCTTTCGGCAAGCCTTAGCAAGTGCGCGCCCGAAGAAGAGCGCGTGAATGTGCCGGGTACGGTGGGTGGCAAGAACTGGTGCTACCGTATGCCTTGTTCCGTGGACGAACTGATGGATTACTCGTCGCTTAGCTCCGATATCCGCATGCTCGTGGATGTGCGCAAGCGCCGCCCCATGTGGAAAATCTAATTACAATGTGTAATGTGTAGTGTGGAATGTGTAATTAATAATTTCACGCCACACATTTCGCACCTCACACCGCCTATGTTCGCTCCTGCTTGGGTTAAAGACGCTATTTTTTATCAAATCTTTCCGGATCGGTTCTGCCGTTCGGGGCGTTACAAGGCCGTAGGCAAGTTCGTGGAGTGGGGAAGCAAGCCCACTCGCGAAAACATGTTTGGCGGAAACCTCGCGGGTATTGAAGACAAACTTGAATACATCGCGGGCCTCGGCGTCAATGCGATTTACCTGTGCCCGATTTTCAAGAGCAATTCGAATCACCGCTACCATACGGTGGACTACTTCGAGATTGACCCGGTGCTCGGTACGCTCGAAGATTTTGACCGCTTGGTCAAGAAGGCTCACAAGCTAAAGTTGCGCGTGATTCTGGATGGCGTGTTCAACCATTGTTCTCGCGGATTCTTTCAGTTCAATAGCCTGATGGAGCTGGGTGAGCATTCGCCGTACGTGGATTGGTTCCATGTAAAGGGCTGGCCGCTTAACGCCTATACCGACAAACCGAATTATGAATGCTGGTGGAATTTTCCGGCGCTCCCGAAATTCAATACGGACTGCCCCGATGTTCGCGAGTACCTTTTTAGCGTAGGCGAGTACTGGATGAAGCGTGGCATTGACGGCTGGCGCTTGGATGTTCCGAATGAAATTGACGATGACAGCTTTTGGCAGGAATTCCGCCGCCGCGTGAAGAATGTGAACCCCGAAGCCTATATTGTGGGCGAGATTTGGGACGAACCTTCTCGCTGGCTAAAAGGTGATCAGTTCGATGGCGTGATGAATTACGTGTTCCGCAAGGCGACGATGCAGTTCCTGTTCGACGAGAATCCGATTTCGATCAAGGAATTCGGCGAGCGCTTGCAGAAGGCTTTCCCCGAAGGCCGCGGCGACATTCCCATGAACTTGCTCGGAAGCCACGATACCACGCGCCTGATGTCGCAACCTTGCGCAAGCCTCGAACGAATCAAGCTCGCGTATACGATTCTCTTCTTCTTGCCGGGTGCCCCGTGTATTTATTACGGCGAAGAACTTTCGATGAAGGGCGGCAAGGATCCTGACAACCGCCGTAGCGTGCCGTGGAGCAAACTTTCCGAGATGCAATCCAAGCCGCTGTATGAATTTATCAAGCAGATGATTGCACTCCGCAACAAGAATGCGGTACTGCGCGAAGGAAAACTCGAAATCCGCTCTGCCGACAACGGCTTTGCTATCGAGCGTACCCTCGGCAAAAAGACGATGACCCTCGTTGTGCTGCAAGAAGGTGCCGAATTTAAATTCAACATTGTTTAAAAACCTAAAACAATCAGATTTTGCGTTAGCAAAATTGAATTCGTGTGAATTTCGGCTGAAAAAGGAGATTCCGGCTCAAGGCCAGGAAGACATGATTGCATAACTTTTTCTATCTTTGCGCGCAAAACTTAGTGAATAATGCCTTATAGGGATTACAAATGAATAAGAAAAAATTCGGCATGCGAGAACTCATTATTCTCCTCGTCATTGTTTTGTCGGCCTACACGGTATGGCCTTCTATCCAGGTTCACACCAAGAAGGGCGAAGAAAAGCAGACCTTCCTCAAGGAAAACCCGAAGGTGGGCGCAAAGTCCATCAACTTCGGCTTGGACCTTGCCGGCGGTACGGCCATTACGCTCGAAATCGACAAGTCGAACATCAAGGGCGACGATATCAAGGACATTCAGGAACAGTCCCTCGAAATCATCCGTAACCGCGTTGACCAGTACGGTCTTTCTGAACCGCAGATTTCCCCGTCCGGCGACGACCGAATCGTGGTTGAACTGGCAGGCGTGGATGACTCCACTGCAAAGGCTCTCGTGGGTTCGACCGCTAAGCTCGAATTCAAGATTCTGGCCGAAGCTGAAAAGTTTACCCAGGTGGTCGGCCTCATTGACCAGTACCTGACCCGCCAGACGACCGACATCGTGGCTGACTCCGCCGCTACGGATTCCACTGCCAAGGATTCTACGGTCGCCAAGGCTGATTCCGCCAAGGATACGACCAAGACCCTTTCCGATGACGAATTGCTCGGTAAGGCTCCGGCAGCCGAAGTGGCCGCAACCGATTCCGCCAAGGATTCTGCCGCAGTCGAGGCTCAACCGGCATCTGAAGTCGGCGTTGCTCTTAGCGCTTACTACCTGAGCTTTGGTAACGGCGGCTTTATCGCCGAAGAAAATGTGGAAAAGGTGAAGAAGCTCCTCGCAACCGACGGTGTGCAGAAGCTGATTCCGCGAGATGTCGCTTTCGCTTTCGGCAGCGGTCTCGAACCGGTGCAGCGTGATTCCAAGATCAAGGCCAAGCGCCTTTACTTGCTCAAGCGCCGTGCCGAAATGGCCGGTGACGATGTGGTCGATGCTCGCCCCTACCGCGTGTCTGACGGTGTGAGCGCCGGTGAAGTGGCCGTGAGCCTCAAGTTCGGTGGCATTGGTCCCAAGAAGTTCTCTGCTGTGACTGCCGCCAACATCGGCAAGCAGATGGCTATCGTGCTCGACAACCAGGTGATTTCTGCTCCGGTGATCCGCGACCGTATCCCGAACGGCGAAGCCCAGATTACGGGTCTCGACGACATGGCCGAAGCTAACCGCCTCTCCGTGGTGCTTCGCGCCGGTGCCCTCAAGGCTCCGATGAAGATTATTGAAAGCCGCAGCGTGGGTGCAACCCTCGGTGAAGAAAACATTGTGCAGGGTTTCGGTTCCGGTGCTATCGGCCTTATCCTCTGCTTGGTGTTCATGGTTGCCTACTACCGCCTCGGTGGTCTTATCGCTAGCTTTGGTATGGTGATCAACACCTTGGTGACCGCCGCCGTGATGTCTGTGTTTAACGCTACGTTGACCTTGCCGGGTATCGCAGGCTTCATCCTCGTGGTCGGTATGTCTCTCGACGCCAACGTGATTATTTACGAACGTATCCGTGAAGAACTCAAGAACGGCCTGACCGCCCGCGCCGCCGTGGCCAAGGGTTACGAACGCGCCTTCGGTGCCATCTTGGACTCCAACTTGACCACCGTGCTTACCGGCCTTATCCTTTATAAGATTGGTACCGGTTCCGTGAAGGGTTTCGGTCTTACGCTTACGATCGGTATTTTGACTTCCTTGTTCTGCGCTATCACGGTGACCCGCTCCATCTTGGATTGGAAGCTTGCCAAGCGCGACGCTACGACCCTTTCTATCGGTGGCGGCTTCAAGGCTATCAACGAAGCTAACCTCCAGATCATTCCGAACCGCCGTCGTTTCGGTCTCATTTCCATGATCCTGATTGTTGCCTCTATCGCCTTCATCGCCATCAAGGGCTTTGACTTCAGCATCGACTTCACTGGTGGCCAGGTTTATACCGTGCAGTACCAGGATAGCGATAAGCATGAAAAGGACTTGAGCAAGGCTTTGTCTGCTGCCGGTATTTCTGGCACGAAGGTCCGTACGCTCGGTGGTACTTCTGCTAACTCTTACCAGATTAGCATGCGCGCCTCTGATGACGCCCAGTTCGAACTCAAGATGGCTCAGGCCTTCGAAAAGGCCGGTCAGAAGTGCGAAATCGTCGCTAAGGACAATGTGGGTCCGACCATCGGTAAGGAACTCCGCTTTAACGCAATCCTTTCTGTGATTCTCGCATGGCTCGGCATTTTGATTTACGTGTGGTTCCGCTTCGGTAAGTTCGGTCTCGGCTTCGGTGTCGCGGCCGTGCTCGGCCTGGTACACGATACCGTGATTACGCTTGGCTTCATCTCCGCCTTCGGTCTTTCCTTTGATGGCGCCTTGATTGCCTCGCTCCTCACCATGATCGGTTACTCTGTGAACGACACCATCGTGAACTTCGACCGTATTCGTGAAAACACTGCCGTGTATGGTTCCAGCAACTTCGCCGAAACCATCAACAAGTCCCTGAACCAGTGCTTCAGCCGTACCATGGTGACCTCTCTCACGACTTTGTTCGTGTGCGTGATCCTCGCCGTGATGGGTGGTTCTTCCATTCGCGACTTCGGCTTGGTGCAGTGCTTCGGTATCCTTGTCGGTACCTACTCCTCCGTGTGCATCTGCTCTCCGATCGTTCTGTGGTGGAGCAAGCGCTTCAAGAAGGGTGTGTAGTTTAGACGAGAGAACGCTCGCGTCGCTCGCTACAGACTAGAGACTAAAGACCCCGGCGAAAAGCCGGGGTTTTCTGTATTTGCATGCTTTTTAAATGAAAAATGGCTGGGGGTTGTTCTTTTTTTTTAGAATAAGTGATATATTTATGAATAAGGAGAACTTGTATGAAATATCAAAAGAGTTTATTTGTATCTGGTTTTGCCATGGCCTTCGGGCTGCTGCTTGGACTTGGGACCAATGCCCTGGCTAAGGAATGGGAACAGTCTTTGGTGGTTAACCTAACCCGTCATGATGTGCACGGACCGATATATGGCTATACTCGATGGGGCTTTTCTAAAGACAGCCTTGTTGTGGATAGTTCTGGTGTCGTGGGTAAGGGAATCACGTATTGGCAGGTGGATGAATCTTGTGTATGTGTTTTTTTGTTTGGGGGCTGTGGGTATTATCTATATCATTGGAACTTCTTTGATTATGACCAATCATTTTGGAACGTTGCTCTAGTCGAAGGCTTAAAAGCGGGAATTGCCTTAGACTTGAACGATACGACTGCTTTTGCAGAGATTACTTATTATGGGTCTGATTTGCTTGAATCCTATAAGTTTTCCGAGAAACGTGGTTCGTCTGCAAATGATACGAACTACTTTGTCTATAGAAAAGATTCTACATATTACGCCCTTTGCCAATATATAACGGTGTATAATAGTTCTATTGATAATAAAGGTGAAATGGAAGAAGGTGTTCCTGCCTATTTTGCACATCAGTGCATTTTCCAGGATGATGGTACGCCTACGTTTAGCAAGATTCCGATGTATACGGGCGAATTACCGGAGGGAAAGCCTGTGAAACCGCCTTCTGTTATTGCAAAGTCGATGCATAAGAAGGTTGAACCTAATGTGGACCACAAACCTTATTTGGTAAACGGTCAATCGGCTAGGAAAAATTCAGCGAGCGGTGTTCGCGTCGAGAAGGAACGCGTTTACCGACAATAAAAAATCAGCTGATGAGGCAGCCTTTGGCTGCCTTTTTTAATTGGTCTTTACGGCGTGTCCACTGGATACGCAGGGTGTACACAAAAGTGCTTAATTTTTATAAATTTTGCGTAAAATGGTAAAATTTGGCGAAAAACGTAATTTTTGTACACAAATTGATTTTAAAAACCTATATTTGTCTTTGTGAAAGATATTGTTGAGTATACGGATTACCGCAAGTATATCCAGGATTACTATGAGGAACAAAAGCGTTGTTCCGCCTTTTCCTGGAGAGAGTTTGCGAGGGCTGCGGGGTTCTCGTCGGCTGTATACCTGAAGTATATTTGCGAAGGAAAACGAAATCTGAGTTTAGGGTCCGCCGGATCGGTGGCGAACGCCATGGGACTCGCCGGATTTGAATGCACCTATTTTGTTTTAATGGTCTCGTATGCCCATGCGAAGAATGACGCTGCAAAACGCGATGCCTTCGAAAAGCGCTGTGCCTTGGCGAATGCACATAAGGTGCATGTGCTTGGAAATGAGGAATTTGATTATTATAAGTCTTGGAAAAATCCGGTGCTACGCGAATTGGCTCCGCATATGCCCGGTGCAAAACCGCTAGAGATGGCCCATGCCTGCGAACAGCCGATTACCGCGGCAGAGGTAACTGAAACTTTGAATTTCTTGGTGAAGGCGAATCTCTTGAAAAAAGACCGGGACGGCAATTATCGTCAGACGGAAAAGTCCGTGTCGATGGGAGCGACTGATGCAGTCTCCGTGGCAGCAAAAGACTTGCAACGACAAATGGGTGAGTTTGCGCTCAAGGCGCTGGATTTGCCTCTTTCGGAACGAGACATGTCTGGCGTGGTCTTGGGACTTACGCAGCATGCCTATGAACGGATTAAAAAAGAGATTGTCGACTTCCGCCGTCGAGTGGTCGCGATTGCTACCGAAGATGATGAAACAGAACGGGTGTATCGCCTGAATGTGCAACTGTTCCCGATGAGCGACCGTTTGAAAAAGGACAAGGATTTTAAAGGAGCTGAACAAAATGAGAAATAGTTTTGGGACGTTAACCATTCCGCTTATTTTCGTTGCACTTGCATTGACTTCGTGCTCCGAAAGCAAGCCGGTTGCAGGCGGTTCTTCGGATGATTCTGGAATCGTCGCTATCTCGAATAAGGAGGTGGCGGGTGTTTCGCAGAAGGGCCCGTTCGTGAAGGGCTCCGCCGTGACGGTGCAGGAACTGGAGGGCGAAACGCTGAAACAGACCGGCAAGAGCTTCAAGGGGACCATCATGAGTGACAAAGGTGACTTTGTCATCAATAATGTCAATCTGGAATCGCAGTATGCAATTCTTGAGGCTACGGGCTATTATCGCAATGAAGTTTCCGGGAAAACGTCTGGAGGAATGTTGACGCTGCGAGCCTTGACGGACCTTTCTAAAAGGAATTCGGTAAACATCAACATGCTCACGCATATGGAATATGAACGCGTGATGTATCTAGTGGGTACGGGCCTCAGTCTGCAAGATGCCAAGAATCAGGCTGAAGCAGAAATTTTCAGGGCTTTTGGAATCCAGGACGAATTTGATAGTCCTGAAGACTTGGATATTTTCCGCGAAGGCGATGGAAATGCAGCATTGCTTGCTATTAGCATTCTGATGCTCAGGGATCTTTCGGAAGCGGAATTTACCGAATTCTTGATTGATTTTGCCGCAGACATTGAAACTGATGGAACTTGGGATAATGAAGACGTCAAATTGGAATTGGCTACATGGGCAAATAGAATGGGCTATATTACTCGAGTGAATCTTCGTGAAAATATAGAAGCGTGGAATTTGGGAACAGTCCCTGATTTTGAAAAGTATTTGCGCAACTTTTGGTACTTGGTTTTTGGACTTGATGAGTGCGGAGCCGAACAAGAAGGCGTGATGTCTGCGATAAAGAATGATTCTATTTGCGATAGAAATATCGTGAAACAGACAGGAAATTTTATTACAACAATTGGTATCTGCGGCAAGAACGATCGCTATGTTTGTAAAAGCGGTGTTTGGACTCTTGCAAGCGATTTTGAAAAGGATTTTTATGGCTCAGGAAAGGCAGATGGTGGTGAAGATGGCGAAATATGGGTGGGCCCTAATACAGGGACGTATTACGTGTATGATGACAGTTTGAAGGAATGGACAGTGAGAGGCTTTGTGTCAAAGCCTTATTTGGAACAAAGTGACACGGCTGGTGTTTCTGCTTTGATGACAGTGGGTGTGGGGTGTACGGTTAAGCGAAAGGATGAAGTTCGAATGGGCAAGGATGGGTTGTATTATGTATGCAAGTCAAACCAAATATGGTATGATGCCCAAGAATTTGATTATGATACTTCTTACTGACGTCCGAGGGTTTCGCGGTAATTGTGAACGGCATTCTTGTAAGCGCTGACGGCTTTTGAAATGCGTTCTGCAATATCGGCTTGAGCCTTGTTGGTCATCATGTAGGCTTCTTCTTCGGGGTTGCTGATGAAACCGATTTCGAAGAGCACGGCGGGCATTAGAGCGCCTACGAGCACCATGAAGCCTGCACCGCCGACACCACCGCCCTGACGCTTGATTTTGCCGTCGTCGAAGGCCTTGAGCATTTGTTCAGTGAACATGTAGCTGTTCTGCTTGTACTTTTCCAAGCGGGCTTCGAGCTTGAACCATTCGAGCGGTGAAAGTTCTTCTTTGGCGTTCTTTTCGCCGTAGAGCGTGGCCACCTTGTTTTCGCGGCGGGCAATGGCCTTGTCTTCTTCGCTTTCGGGCGCGCGGAGCACGTACACGTGGTAGCCCTTAATCTGTTTCTTGCGTTCGGGCGAGGCATCAATGGCGTTGCAGTGTAGGCTGATAAACAGGTCGCCGTCCCACTGGTTTGCAAGGTTCGCGCGTTCGCCGAGTTCGATGAACACGTCCTTGTCGCGGGTCATTTTCACATTGAAGCCTTCTTTTTCGAGTTCCTTTTTCAGGAGCTTGCCGACGGCGAGTACGATGTCTTTTTCGTTGGAATTCTTGCCCTGGGCGCCGGTGTCCTTGCCGCCGTGGCCGGGGTCGATCACGATGGTCTTGACTTCGCGGGTGCCGGCGGTTTCGTTTTTCGGCTTGGTGGCGGTAACGGGGACTGCCGCTGCGGCGACCTTTGCAGAGGACGATGAAACTTTGACGAAGGAACTGCTGCTTGCAGGAACGGCTGCAGCGGCCTGCACATTTTCGACTCCGTACAAACTAGCGACATCCGCAGAATCCAGCAGGATGTGCCCGTCTGCAATTTCGGGAGCGTGTTTAAGGTCGACTGATTTGCCGTGACTGCTCACGTAAGGGAGCCCGATAGCGAATTTGACCGTGTCGGTTTCGCCAGCGAGAATGAATGTCTTTTGAACGGGGAACCAGTGGAAACTGGCCTTATGTTCCTTGGCGACTTGTTCGGCATCGACTGTGTTTGCGGCCCAGGCAGAGACTGCGAGAGCGAAACAGACAAGTATATGCCAAACAAAAACCTTCATTACTTGTGAGCCTTTGCCGCACGGGCCATTTCGAGTTTTGCGTCGCGGTTGATGATATCCTGACGCTTGTCGCGCTGGTCTTTACCGCGGCAGATTCCCATTTCGAGCTTGGCGCGGCGATTCTTGAAGTAGAGCTTCAGGGGGATGAGCGTGCAGCCCTTCTGCTCCTTGGCCTTGCGCATCTTGGCGATTTCGTGCACATGGGCGAGTAGCTTGCGGCGCCTAGCAGGGAAATGGTTGAAGCGGTTCGCGAACAGGTATTCGTCGATGTGGGCGCCGACGAGCCAGATTTCGTTCTTGGTGTCGTCGATGTCAATCCATGCTTCGCCCAAAGTGCACTTGCCATCGCGGATAGATTTGACTTCCGAACCGATCAGCATGATACCCACCTCAAACGTCTCGTCGACGAAGTAGAGGTGGTTTGCCTTGCGGTTTACGATGACCGGTGTACTCTGTTCTTTTTTCGCCATTCGTTAAGCCTTCTTCTTGCTACGGGCTGTTTTTGCACTGGCGGCCTTGGAGCCTGTTTTAGCGGAAATTTTCGATGCCGAGCTGGCCTTGCTCTTTGCGATTTTCTTGCCGGTGCCGTCGATGCCGGTGGTAGCACTGCTGAGTTTCTTGCTTTCCCAGCCGACCTTCTTCTTTTGCACGTGGGGCACGGCTTCGTCCAGAGCCAAGGTGAGTTCCTTGCAGCCGTCGCCTGTTACGGCGGAGGTCACGATGACTGCTTCCTTGTGGGCCTTGAACTGTTTGATCGCTTCGTCGATGCCGAGGTCGCTCTTGTTGAGGGCAATCACGTAAGGCTTCTTGGCGAGCTTCGGGTGGAACGCCTTGAGTTCTTCCTTAAGGACGCTGAACTGCTCGTAGGCGTTTTCAGCAAAGCCGTCGATGACGAACAGGAGCGTGTGCGTACGTTCGATATGCTTTAAGAACTGGTGGCCGAGGCCCTTGCCTTCGCTGGCGCCTTCCAAGAGACCTGGAATGTCTGCGACTACAAAGCTGTGGCCGTTCATCTGCACGATGCCGAGCACCGGTTCGAGTGTGGTGAACGGATAGTCGCCGACTTTCGGGCGACCGCTCGAAATCTTGTTCACGAGGCTCGACTTGCCTGCGTTCGGGAAACCGACGAGGCCCACATCTGCCATAAGCTTGAGTTCCAAGAAGAGTTCGCGACGTTCGCCTTTTTCGCCGGGTGTGCACTTGCGCGGGGCCTGGTTGGCAGGCGTTGCAAAATGCTGGTTGCCCATGCCGCCCTTGCCGCCGCGAGCCGCAATCCACTTCTGGCCGGGTTCGGTAAGGTCTGCGAGAATGCGACCTTCGGCATCTTTTACGATGGTGCCGCGCGGAACATCTACGATCAGGTCTTCGGCGCTACGGCCGGTGCAGCGCTTGGCGCCACCGGGTTGTCCACTTTGCGCCTTGTACAGGCGAGCGTTGCCCATGTCGAGGAGGGTGGAAAACTGTTCGTTCACCTGCAGAATCACATGGCCGCCGCGACCGCCGTCACCGCCATCGGGACCGCCGAGGGGTACGAACTTTTCGCGGTGGAAACTGCAAATGCCATCGCCGCCCTTGCCGGAGCGAACTTCAATTGATTTTTCGTCTAGGAACATGGGAAGTGGTTCGTGGTTGGTGGTTAGTGGCTAGGAAAGGCTTACGCCTTCATCGATTCCCAGGGCGATATTCATGTTCTGGATGGCGGCACCGCTTGCGCCCTTGCCGAGGTTGTCGATAATCGTCGTCACCTGCATCACGGTTTCGTTGCCGAACACTTGGATGCGGGCGTTGTTCGTATCGTTGCAGACGGTAGCGTCAAGGCGGCCGTTAAAGAGCACGGGGGCAGCTTCATAGGGCATCACCTTCACAAAACGGGAATCTTCGTAATGCTTCGCCAAGATTTCGGTGAGTCCTTCGGGGCCGACCTTCTTGGTGAGTTCATTTGCAAAGATGGCGACGGTGACCGCCATGCCCTTGTAATAAGGGCCAAGCACCGGGTTGAAGAACGGCGTATTTTCGAGTTCGCAGTACTTCTTCATTTCGGGGAGGTGCTTGTGTGCGAGCGCGAGCGCGTATGGGGCGGGCGCCATGATTGCCTTGGATTCACCGGCTGCATGTGCAAGAGCTGCAGCTTCTTCGTATTCGGCAATTAGCTTCTTGCCGCCGCCGGAATAACCGGTGATGCTGTAGGCGGCAAGGTTTGCACTCTTCGGGAGGATTCCTGCGGCAACCAGCGGGTGTACGCCGAGAATAAAGCCCGAGGCATGACAACCGGGGTTCGCGATACGCTTGGCCTTTGCAATTGCTTCACGCTGGGCGGGGCTGAGTTCCGGCATCCCGTAGGTCCAGTCGGGGTTTACGCGGTGAGCCGTCGATGCGTCGATCACGCGAGTGTTCGGATTTTCGCAGAGGGCGGCACTTTCGACAGCTGCTGCATCGGGCAAGCACAGGAACGTCACGTCGGACTCGTTGATGAGACGCTTGCGTTCGTTAATGTCTTTGCGGAGTTCGGGAGAAATGCGCAACACTTCGATGTCGGTGCGCTTTGCGAGTCTCTCATAAATCTGCAGGCCTGTGGTCCCTGCTTCACCATCTACGAAAACTTTGAACATTTGCTTAATGATTTAAGGTTGAAGATTATTATTTAGTAGGAAGTAGACGGTAGGAAGTAGGAAGTTCTATAATCGCGGCAAAGCCGCCTAATTAAAACTGTTTACCGTCTACTGTCTACTGTCTACTTATTCGCGCCGCAGCACTTCTTGTACTTCTTGCCGGAACCGCACGGGCACGGATCGTTTCGGCCAACGACCGGACCTTCGTGACGGACAGTTTCCTGCTTCACGGCACGACCGTCGTAGAAGAACCATGCGCCACCGACCTTGTGGAATTCGCCAAGTTCGTGGTGGTTACGGGTGATGTTACCCTGCTTGAAGCGTGCGATAAATTCGACCCAGCCGATGTTCTTTTCTTCTTCGGTCTTGGTCTGCTTGATTTCGATGCCGAGCCATTCGGATTCCTTGCTCCAGGCGGTCACGCTCGGTTCGTCGAAATCACCACGCTGCGTGGGTTCGAGAGATTCCTTGAGCCAGCCGATTTCCTGCTTTACGTAAGCAGTGTAACGAGAACGCATCAAAGCTTCGGGGCTTGCTGCGAGAGCCTTCTGCTTGATGATCGGTTCACAACATTCGCAGTATTCCTTACCGGAACCGCAGGGGCATAAATCTTTTGCCATAATTCAATCCTTGTGTCTACGTTAGAGCGGCTTGGCCGCCGTTAAAATTTGGTGAAAAAAATAGAAAAATTGAAAGGGTATAGACCCTGTCAAGCTGAGCTTGATAACGAAAAAGACGAGAGTTTTTTATTCTCTCGTCTCTAGTTTACAGCTCGCCAAGCGAGCATACATTCGTCTAGCTTACAGGCACTTTTTAAGGAGCCAGATTTCTTCCTTGCCTTCGCGACCGGCGATGCTGTTTGTGGGCTTGATACGTTCGACGACATCGAACACGCCGCCGAGACGGGCCATGAGTTCGCCTTCGCTGGTGGCATGCGGCGGACCCTGCAGAGTCTTGCCGTTCATAAGCGGGTACAAGAAAAGAATCAACAGACCGTCGTCCTTCATCATCTTGTAGCAGACTTCGAAGAATTCGTCGCGGCGACCCGGGTGGATTGCCGTAAAGCAGCAGTAATCGTAAACGATATCAAAAAGCTGACCGCCACGCTTGTCGTCCTTGGGAGAAAGCGAGAACAGGTCAAGGTCCAAAGAACGCAGGTTCTTGTGTTTGCGGCTCAAGTGGTCAAGTTCATCGACGGCAGAGGGGGCAAAGTCGACTGCCAGCACGTCGTGTCCGCGCAAAGCCCATGCTTCGGCATCGTAGCCAAAGCCTGCGCCGGGAACCAGAACGGAGCCCGTAGCGGGACAAGAGGGGTGCTTGAAAAATTCCGTCAGAGCGGGCGTCACCTTCTTGAGATTCCAGTAGTCCTTGCCTTCGGCATAAAGATTATCCCAGAAATCCGGGAGGTTCTGCGTTAACATTATTTACCTTCCTTTTTGTACGCAAGTTGCCCGCAGGCGGCGAGAATGTCGCGGCCGCGCGGGTTGCGGATCGTGATTTGAATTTCGGCAGCCCTAACCATTGCCAAAAAGTCTTCTACCTGTTCCGGCGTGGGGGCATGCAGCGTGGGGTCGTCGCCGTCGTTTAGTACGATGGCGTTCACTTTCACGCGGCGGGGGGCGCAAATGCGAATGAGCTCCTTGGCTGCCTTCGGGGTGCAGGTGATGTCCTGAATCAGGACAAATTCAAACGTTACATAATTATCGGTTCTGCGAATGTATTCGTCAACCGCTTCCAAAAGTTTTTCGATGGGCCAGGTCTTGTTCACCGGCATCACAGACGAACGGTATTCGTTATTGGTGCTGTTCAGACTTACGGCGAGGCAACAGGGGGTATTGCGGTCCACCAGTTCCTTGATCTTGGGAACGACTCCGCTCGTGCTTACGGTCATGCGCTTAGAACCCATGTTGAACAGGCTCTGGTTATGGAGCGTACAGCAGACGCGGTGCACGTTTTCCAGGTTGTTCAGGGGTTCGCCCATTCCCATGAAGATGATGTTGGTGACCTGGGCCGTTTTGCCTTCTTCGTTCAAAAGGCCAGAATCCTTCAGGTACCAGTTCACGTTGATGATTTCTTCCAGGATTTCGCCTGCTTCCAGGTTTCGGGTAAAGCCCATTTTGGCAGTACGGCAGAAGGCGCAATTCATGGCGCAGCCGACCTGGGTCGAGACGCATACGGAATAGCGACCGTTTGCAGGAATCATCACCGTTTCGATATGGTGGTCGTCGTGGGTCTTGAAAAGCCACTTGACCGTGCCATCTACCGACACCATGCGCTGTTCTTCGGTCAATGCACGAAGGCTGAACTGATTTGCCAGTTTTTCGCGGAGGGCGGGGGAAATGTTCCCCATTTCGTCGTAGCTTTTGACTTGCTGGCAAAAGAGCCATTTTTGAATCTGGCTTGCACGGAACGGTTTTTCATCCTGATCGCGGAGCCAAGCTTTGAGCTCGTCCTCGGTCAGCGTCTTTATGTTCTTTGGCCATTCCATCGGGGGCTAAAGATAGCAAAAAAATACATTTTTGTTAAGGGTAAAAATAGCTGTTATTACCCCAGTTTGTTTTGTTTTGGCGGTGCTTTTGACGGGTCGGATTACTTCTGTTTTTTTGCGTTATTGATGTAATCTGTCATATTTTGCCTTGTTTCTGCAGCAATACTCGACGGAATTTTAAAGAGGCGCTTCTTGTTCTCGATTAGGGGGTAAAAGCGGTCTACTTCATAAAACAGCTGGGATAGTGATTTGTTGTAGGCATTGGCCAGCGCACATATGGTATTGATGGACGGAAGTCTTTTTCCGACTTCGACTTGCGATATGAATTGCCGGGTAATGTTTGACTTAATGGAAAGTCCGTTTTGGGTAAGGCCCCTCTGTCGACGACTTTCCACAAAAACAAGCCTAATGGCTTCGCTGAGAATGTAATCCTTGTATTCCACAAACAACCTCGAAAAAACGTGGATAACCAATCACTCTCTTGTTGCCAATTTTAGAATTAGATGGCCTTGGGGCGTGCAAACAACTATTTGCAGACTTTGCAAAAATATCTTAACGGCTTTTACGGGTTGTGGAAACGGAAGATTGTATAGAAACAAGAAAGACGTCTCACTTATCGTGAAACGTCTTCCTTTCTGCGGGTGCCAGGACTCGAACCTGGAGCCTTTTGGTTCGTAGCCAAACGCTCTATCCAGTTGGGCTACATCCGCTTGATTGATGGCCCAAAGATAGTTTAAAGTGCGGGTGCTGTCAAGGGTTTTTGTTGAAAAATTTTTAAGAATTTTTGAATTGTAGACGAATCACCCCGCTTTTGCGTGGTTTTAAGGAGCGGTGCGTAATCGGATTGCCATACAATAACTATCTTTTTGGCCAAATTTTTTAACGGTATTGGACCATGGATAAAGTCAAACCCGTATTACTTTCGGTTCTGAATATTTTGAAGGGCTGGTTTACTGACCGCAGGGTGGTCAAGTGGCTGATCATTTTTGCGGTACCCGTGCTTGCTGCCTTTATCGCCGTGATTGCGGTCTACAATCACTTTTCGCCGGAACTGCCTTCGCTTTCGCAGCTCGAGCAGATCAATCCGAGACTTGTCACGAACATTTACGACATGAACGGAAAGATTGCCCACGAATATTTCGTGGAACGCCGCGAATGGACGAGCTTCGACTCGATTCCCGAAAATGCGATCCACGCCGTGATGGCCACCGAAGATCGAGCCTTCTATAGCCACTGGGGCATGAACGTGTGGGCAATTCCGTCTGCCGTTATGGAAAGCGCCTTGTCGGGCAAAAAGCTCCGCGGAGCATCGACCTTGACGCAGCAGCTGACCAAGCTTTTGTTCCTCACGCCGGAACGTACGATTTCGCGTAAAATCAAGGAAATGATGACGGCTATCCGTATCGAACAAACATATACGAAAGAAGAAATCCTTGAATTCTACATGAACGAAGTGTACCTGGCTGGCGGTAACTACGGTTTCCAGGCGGCAGGTAAGTTCTACTTCGGTCGTCCGCTCGATAGCCTTACGATTCCGGAACTTGCCGTTTTGGCCGGTATGCTGCAGCGCCCGGAAGCTTACCGCCCGGACCGTCACCCCGAAGCTGCGTTTGAACGTCGCAATACGGTGCTTTATGCCATGCGCGATGCCGGTTATATTAACGATGACGAATACCACGAATATATCAAGACGCCGATTACGCTTGCCGAAAAGGAAACTTCGAACGAATCGGGCCTGTACTTCTACGAAGAAATCCGCAAGTACATGGAAAAGAAGTACGGCGAAAATTCTCTGTATGCCGACGGTGTCTCGATCAACTCGACGATTGACCCGGACATTCAGGCCTTTGCCGACAGCGTTGCCCGTGTGCAGGTCGAAAAGGTCCGCCGCCGCGTCAAGTACCGCGCTACCCGCCGCCTGTACCTGACTAAAAAGTATAACATGCCCGAAGACAGCGTGGTCGCTCACTTCGATAGCGTCTACACGCTCTTTAAAAAGGAATACCTGGCTGACGACTTGAAGCGTCCTGCCGACAAGCGCCGTTTTCCGGACTCTATCCTTTATCACCATCCTGAAATTGCAGCTATCTTGATCGAGAACGAATCGGGTGCAATACGCGCCATGGTGGGCGGTTCCGACTTTAACCAGTCCCGCTGGAACCGTGCGGTGCAGTCCCTGCGTCAGCCCGGCTCGTCGTTCAAGCCGATTGTGTATTCGACGGCCATGGACAACGGCGCAAGCCCCTGCGACTCGGTGAACGACCAGCCGGTGAGCATTCCCGATCCGGACGACAAGGACAAAAACAAGGTTTGGCGCCCGGCGAACTTCGAACACGACTTCGAAGGCATGATGACGCTCCGCCGTGCCCTTTACAAGTCCAAGAACTTGCCGGCTATTTTGACAGGTATGAAATACGGCCTGAACAACGTGGTCAACTACGCCCGCAAGTTCGGCATTGTGCGTGCCCCGTTGATGGCGGTGCCTAGCTTGGCCCTGGGGTCCGTGGGGGCAACGCTTATGGAAATGACGTCTGCCTATACCGTGTTCCCCAACGGCGGTAACCGAATCGAACCGTACATGATTGAATCCATTGTGGACCGCAACGGCGAAGTCATCGAAAAGAATTCCAAGGTCGAACACGAAGTGTTGCGCCCGGCTTCGGCCTACTTGATGGTCGACATGCTCAAGGACGTGAACATCCGCGGTACGGCCGCCCGCGTGTGGGCGAACGGATTTACGCACCCGAGTGGCGGTAAGACCGGTACCACGAACGATTATACCGACTGCTGGTACATTGGCTTTACCAAGCAATATACGATGGGCGTGTGGGTCGGCTCCGACAGCCCGGGTACTTTAGGTGCTGGCCACACAGGTACCGAAGATGCCTTGCCGGTATGGATTGCAACTATGAAACAGTTGCACAAGGACTTGCCGCGTAAGCCGTTCCCGGTTCCGAGCGGTGTGGTGAGCAAGGGCATTTGCAACCATACGGGTAAGATTGCCGGCGAATTCTGCTCCGAAAAGACCTACTGCTTGTACACGGCGGGCTACGCTCCGACCGAAGTCTGCGACGGTAACCATTTCGAAGTCAAGACCAAGTCTGCCGACGACGCAACGCTCTTCAGCAACAAGGGTGCAAGTACAGCCCCCAAGCCGAGCAGCAGCGGTAATGGCCCCGCCAAGAAGAACACGCGCAAGATGTTCTAGATAAGGTATTGTGAGTAAATGAGAAACGCCCCTTTTCGGGGCGCTTTCTTATATCTGAAAGTTTCGCAAGGGCGAACTTGTCACTACTTAAACATCTTATTGAGCGTGGCGCGCATGTGGTTCATGTTCGCTTCGTTCAAAGTTTCGTAGCGGTAGAAGGTTCCGTCCTTCTGCACCACGTACACGACCGGAATGTAGCCGGTGCCGTAAGCGGGGCCGAACTTGTAGTCGCTATCCTGGAATACGGGGATTGCTACGTGGAACTGGTCGATAAACAGACGGATGTCGTTTTTCTTGATGCCGCCACCGAGACCAATGGCGATGCCGGTTAAACCCTTGGGCTCGTATTCCTTGACCAGGTCCTGGATTTCGGAAATGTGGCGCTGGCAGTGCGGGCACTTGGGGCTAAAGTAATAGATCAAAAGAGGCCTGTTTGCAAACTGGCTGAACAGAATCCCCGGATCGCTAATGCCCGAAAGCGGCTTAGAAAAGTCCATCTTCATGGGCTGGTTGGTGGTAGAATCCTGCATCAACTTCACGTCGGCCATCTGGGGTTCCGGAGCGAGCTGCGCAAAAGGCGCAACCGCTGCAATGGCTGCAATAGATAAAATTTTAGAAACGAAATTCATAACCCTTAAAATACGAAAAAATAGGTCGAAAGGACAGGTTTTCATAAAAAAAATGCGATTTTTTGCGAAAAATCACACTTTTGACTGCTGAATAAGGTTGCCTGACTACAGGTTGTAAGTCGTGATAATGGAATAGTGGGGTTCGCCCTTGCGCACGCCGTTCAGCGGGAAACTTACGTCGACTTTGTTCACGAGCCTGCTAATCGACTTGGTCTGCGCAAAACGCATGCCGAAGCCCACGAGGTAAACCAAGTCCTTGCGGTTGATATCCCAAAGATCCCAGGCGGTTTCGCCGACGCTTTCGAAGATGGCGAATACGGGCATGAGCGTTGCAATTTCAAAGTCGGTAAAGTAGCGCTGTTCCAGGTTCGCGAATACGCGGGCCTGCCCGGCGTAGAATCCGGTGGGGAATCCGGCGAATCCGTTCGCGCCGCCTAAGGTTAGCTGCTTGCCGTAGCGGGCGTCTTCGTAAAAGTCTACAAGGCCTGTGAGCGCCATCGAGAATTTCTCGTTCGGGTGTAAAATGTATTCGCCCGAAAGTTTGCCGTAGTAGTCGTGCCTTTCGCCGTGGTCCAGGTAGAAGTTCATTTCGGACTTCATGGTGAGGTGGTGCATGTTGCTGCCCAGCATCAGGTTTGCCCAAAAATCGAGACGGATGTCGTTGTCGGCGGCGCCGAGCTGTTCGTAATTCTTGGAAATTTGCGCCTTGAGTTCGTAACCTTTTTCAATATCTTCGGTCCACTTGGCGTTATGGAAATTCTTGATTTTCTCGTAGCGGATGTTTGAAAGGGTCAGGTAGAAACCGAGACGGGAATCTTTCTGTTCGGGGAGCCAGTCATTGACGGCTGTAGCGGAATCGATGGCGTAGGTGGTGTCGCCGTCGGTAAAGGCGTAGGGGTAAAGCTTGCCTTCGCTGGCGGTGGTATAGTGGTAGTCGTAGGTGGCGCCGGCGTAGAGCTTGCGGTAAGTCCCGCCGAAGGAGCGGCTGATTCTAAAGCTCAGGGAGTCGTCGATAAAATCCTTGACGGCGAACAGTTTTACGACTTCGTTGCCGTTATACAGCGGGAATGAATCAAGCAGGGCTTTTTTGTGATTGTAGATGGGTTTGTCTCCGTATTTCTTTTGGGCATCGTACATGGTGGCGCCTGGCGGCAGTTCTCCGCTACCATAAAAATAGGCGTCGCGCTTGTTCTTCAAGCCTTCGATGATGTAGGCCCACTGGTTTTGGCTTCTGCTCAAGAACGGGATGTACATCTTTCCGTAGGCGAGGTAGCCGTCGGTGTTGTAACTATATAAGAAATCCAAGTGGTTATAGCGGAACAAAAAGTGCGGGTCGCCGTATTCCACTTGCCACATGTCGCGGAATTCGTTGTGGCCGAAATAGAAACCCAGCTTTTGACCGAGACCGAGGAAGTTGCTTTCTTGAACGCCGATACCCCAGTTTAGGTTTTTATAGTTGTATTCTTTTCCGGCAAAGCCGAATGTGGTCGGGATGGAAAGTGTCCAGTTGTCGCTGGTCTTGACGGTGGCGATATTCTTGCCGTCTTCGTTAGAAATTTTGATGCTTGCGTCCGAAAGAAAGTTCTGGCTGCGCAGGAACCGTTCGGCCTCTTGAATCTGGATGGGTGTGACGGTTTCGCCTTCATCGAAAAGGAGCAATTTCTTGACGGTCACTTCGCGGGTTTCGATGTGGATCCAATTCAATAAATCGTAGGCCCACTTGTCGTACTGGGTGTGGTACCTGGAATCGTCAAAGGCGTCGCCAATGTTGTATCGGATAGAATCAATCTTGAATGCACCGGGAGTGTCCTGTGCAAAGGCTGCAAGAGGTACAAAAAAGAGAATAAACAAAATAATCGGCATTGCGAGGATAATATAGAAAAAAGTGTAGTTTCACTCTGCTCCAAGCCGATCCATGGGGTCGGCATTTTCAATTCTTGTGACATTTAACTAAATTTGGCAAAAACGTTTGAGGTTACTGGAGGTTCTGTGAAGATTTTAAAAAGCGCCGTCGCCCTGTCTGTTCTCCTGACCATGCTCGCTGCATGTGGCGATGAATCAAGTAGCTCCGCTCTCGATCCAATCGGTGAAATCTCGTCGAGTAGCAATGAGGAGCTCGGTTCCAGTTCCTCGGTGGCGGAGAAGAATTCTTCTAGCTCTGTTGGCAGTAAGAATAGTAGTTCGTCGGTGGTTGAGTCGAGTAGTAGTGAAATTCTTTTTTGTAACGAGGGTGATCGGGATACGGTTGTTAAAGATTGGGGGGTAAAATATTATCGTTGTGAAAATAATGACTGGGTTGTAGATACTGTTATTTATGTCGATTCTCCCAAGGTTTATCCGAATATGGACAGTCTCTTTGCTACGGAGTATAGTCCCATCTATAGCGAGTTTGAAGACCCTCGTGATCATCAAGTGTATCGGACGACAATCTTAATAGACCGTAATGGCTCTGATAAAACAATAGAGGTCTTTGCGCAAAATTTGAATTATGGGGAGATGATAGATACTAGCGTACTTGTGCGTGATGACAACAAGGTTGAAAAGTATTGTGATTTAAATGATGAATGGTTTTGTAATAATGGCTGGGGGGGGCAATATGCTTGGAGTGAGGCAATGGGCTTGCCTGCCAAATACGATTCTGTTCTTTGGAAAGATACTGTAGGTGGCGATACCCGTATACATCAGGGAATATGTCCAGAAGGTTGGCATATCATGAATGGTTATGAATGGAAAAATTTTGCATCAACTGCGGGACAAGATCTGGTTTCAAAGGCAAACTGGAAGTTGAATGAACGGTATGTAAATTCCTCTGGAATGTCGGTTCTTTTCAAAATGAGAGCGTATGAACTTAGTTGGATGCAAGCGTATTTCTTGCTCCCTAATGAGTCTAGTGCTATTGGAACTTATGCGGTTACCATTACAGATAAATATGTTTGGTTCGGGGATAATGATCATTTAGGGAAGCATATTCTCTATAGTGTTCGCTGTGTAAAGGATTACTAATCCTTTATTAATCATCCATCAAAAGTTTAACAAAAAATAAGGGCTTTGGGGAAAAGCGTGCAAGGCTCGACTGCGCGGGCGCTTGCGTACGCATAGGAGAGCCGTAGCAGCGGACGCCGTAGGCTGAGCCGGAGCGTTGCTTGCTAAGCGTTTTCTCGGATGGAAAGGTGACCCCGGAACAAGTCCGGGGTGACATCCGGGGGAAGACAAGTAAGTAGGAAATCACTAGGCCAACCATAAAAGAGCGTCGGCCAAGGAAAGGGTGGGCGCAGGGAGGGAACCGTGCGGCCTTCGCAAAAGTGTGCAAGTGAGTGTCGCACAGGCAAGTTTACTTGCCTGTATGACTGAACGTAGCCACGGACGCATAGCGTCCACTCCGAGCTGGGTTCCCTCCCGCATTATTGGTTTCTGGAGGGCGGAACCCTTGGTTGGGTAATATTTTTTCTATATTTGCCCCCGTACAAATCAAGGAGTAGCTAAATGCTCAAATCTACACTGCAACAGACCGATCCGGAAATCTACAACATCATTCAGGAAGAAGCCGAACGCCAGGAATATGGCATCGAACTCATCGCTTCCGAAAACTACACCTCCAAGGCCGTCATGGAAGCCATGGGCTCCGTGCTGACCAACAAGTACAGCGAAGGCTACGTGGGCAAGCGCTACTACGGTGGTAACGAAGTGATCGACAAGATGGAAGCTTTGGCCATCGAACGTTGCAAGAAGCTCTTTGGTTGCGACCACGTGAACATCCAGCCGCTGTCCGGTTCTCCGGCCAACGCTGCCGTGTACTTCGCCGTCCTCAAACCGGGCGACAAGGTCCTCGGCCTCAAGCTCGACCACGGTGGACACCTTTCTCACGGCCATCCGGTGAACTTCTCCGGTATGCTCTACAACTTCGTGCAGTACGAAGTCGATAAGGAAACGGGCCGCATCGACATGGACAAGGTCCGCGAAATCGCTCTCCGCGAAAAGCCGAAGATGATCCTCGCCGGTTTCTCTGCCTACAGCCGCAACCTCGACTGGAAGCGCTTCAAGGAAATCGCTGACGAAGTGGGCGCCCTCACCATGGCCGACATTTCTCACGTCGCTGGCCTCATTGCAGGTAAGGCAATCGATTCTCCGGTGCCGTACTTCGACATCGTGACGACCACGACCCACAAGACTCTCCGTGGCCCGCGTTCCGCTATCATCATGTGCAAGGACCGCACCATCCAGAAGATGGTGAAGGGCGAACTCAAGGAAGTCTCCCTCGCCAAGGAAATCGACAAGGGCGTGTTCCCGGGCATGCAGGGTGGTCCGCACGACCACATCAACGCCGGTAAGGCCGTTGCATTCCTCGAAGCTCTGCAGCCGGAATTCCAGACCTACGCCAAGAACGTCATCAAGAACGCTCAGGCCATGGCCGACGAAATGATGAAGCTCGGTTACAGGGTTATTAGTGGCGGTACCGACAACCACCTCATCGTGGTGGACATGACCTCCAAGGGCGTTTCCGGTAAGGAAGCCGAAGTGGCCATGGAAAAGGTCGGCATCTCCTGCAGCCGTTCTACCATCCCGTTCGATCCGCGCAAGCCGATGGATCCGTCCGGTGTGCGTCTCGGTACTGCCGCTATCACGACCCGTGGCTTTGACGAAGAAGATACCCGCGAAGTGACCCGCATCATCGACCGTGCTATCAAGGCTAAGGATGACGATGCTGCTCTCAAGAAGATCCGCGAAGAAATCGTGGCTCTCTGCAAGAAGCACCCGCTGTACAAGTAATTTTGCGGAGCAAAATTACTTGGGCTATGAGCTCGGTCGCTACGCTCCCTTTGAGGCGTGAGCGCGGACCTTCGGTCCTTTGAGTAAAATAATGGCGCCTTTGGCGCAAGATATTGAAAAAGTGGTTCGCGTGGGCGGGCCACTTTTCGTTTTCTATATTTAGCCTCATGTTTGCGATTAAGGTCCAAGGTGTTTCGTTTACTTACCCCGGTGCGTCGGAAAAGGCGCTTGACTCGGTAAAGCTTGAAATTCCCGAGGGGAGTTTCTTTGCGCTCTTGGGCCCGAACGGGGCGGGAAAGACGACGCTTTTGAGACTCTTGTGCGGGCGATTTGCGGGCTTTTCGGGAATTCTTGAAATTGCAGACGCCATGCGCGGCAAGAACGGATTCTTGGATCCTCTTGCCTGCGGAATTTTGCTTGAAAATCCGGGAATTTACCCGAAGCTTTCGATTGCGGAATACGTCGATTATTTCGTGGGCTTTTATGCGGCGCGCAATCCCGAGTGGAATGAGTCTGCTGCCCGCGAACGCATCAAGTTGCTTTCGCAAAAGCTAGAGTTGCCGGATTCTGCAACCCGCATGGGCAAGCTTTCGCTGGGTAACCGCCAGAAGGTGCAATTGCTGCGTGCCATGGCTCCGAGCCCGCGCCTTTTGATTTTGGATGAACCGGTGGCAAACCTGGATCCGATGGCGCGAGAATCCGTGTGGAGCCTGCTAGCCGACTGGCGTAAAAACGAAGGCGGTACCGCTATCGTTTGCTCGCATATTTTGGCCGAAATGGAAGAAGAAGCGACCGATTTTGCCATTATCGACCGCGGGCGAGTCCTTAAAAGCGGTCGAGTGGCGGACCTTGCCGGCGAATCGGCGACTTTCAAAGTGGACTCTGCCGCATCGTTAGAGCAAATCCGCGCAGCCCTTGCCGCGGCCGGAATCAAAGCAAATGTCGAGCCCGAAAAAGCGGACCTTGCGAAATTATATCGCAGCACCGTAACAAACAATGTGTAATGCCGGCTTCGTCGCTTAGAATGTCTGCGACAGGTCGAAGGCGAATCTGCCCCAGCCGAATTTTTCTGGATTCCAGTTGCTTAAATCCTTCTTGAACGCGTAATCTAGGCGGAACGTCAGGAACTGCCAACGGTAACGCACACCGGCGCCAAGGCTTTCGCTTTCACGTTCTTCGTACAAATCTTTTTCATGGTCGGTCACGAGTGTCCAGTCGTAGAATTGCACAATCTGCCAGCGCTGCCAAGACTTCCATGGGAACGTCCAGCGGATTTCTTCGTTGAATCGGTAGTAGAGAGGTGTGAGACCCGTATTGATAATTTTGTCGCCGTTTTCGTCGGTAGATTCGTTGCTTGCGAAAATACTTCTAAAGCGATAGCCGCGAACCGAACGTGTTCCGCCCTGATAGAAGATTCTGGCATCGTCTTCGATTGCCTTGGCGAAGAACTTGCCGACGCTTCCGCTCACGGCTCCGTTAAAAGTCCAGAAGAGCGGATGGTAAAGGTTCACGGTCATTTCGCCGTAGGTATACGGGTCGCCCACCATCGTCAGGTTTTGAATATCGGCCTTCCAGTTAGTGCCCGCGCCAAATGTCGGTGCAAAGCGCACGCCCCTCGTGGGGTTAAAGTAATCGTTGGTGTAGTCGAATGTCAGTGCAATTTCGCCCTTGAGCTTAAAGAGGCTTGAATCATTCTTGTTCACGTATCGGGTATCGAGCGTACTGCGGAAGCGAATTCTCTTGGTAAGGCCGAAGGTCAAGTCGCCACGGTTAATCACTTCGTAACGTTCTTCCAAACTGTCGGGGTATGCCGGCGGATTGATTTTTTCGTGGTTTAGCGTAAGGCGGTCTTCAAAACGGATTGCCGTCGGAATGAAACTGAACGAGGTTCCGAACAAGAGCGGATTTGCATAGCCAATAGATGCTTCTTGCTTGTGTTGAGCAATTTGGGCGCTCGTTGAAAATTCATGAAGTTTTCCAAAGAAGTTCCTGTGCTTTGCAGAGGCTTGTGCACCAAAACCATAAATTTCTTCGAAGAAAAATCCGTAGCGCATTTCTCCAGGTACGCGTTCCGTCACGTTCAGGTAAACGTCCGAAAGGCCGTCGCTCCTAAGAGAGTCGCTCATCTTGATTTGCGTAAAGAGTTGTGTCGAGAAAAGCTTGTTTCTGAAGGTGTTGTACTGGTTACCGTCAATGATTTCGCCTTCGGGAATTCGCCACAGGCTCGAAAGCCATGCGGTATCGGTAAGGCCCATTTCTGAAACAACGATGTTCGGGTTGCGCTTGTCCTTGGTGCGGTGGCTTGAAGAATTCATATTGCCCATGATGACTTTCGCACCGGGGTCAATGGTGATTTCGACGTAGATTTTCTTTTGCGTGGTGTCGATTTTTTCGATGGAAGAAAGCGTCGTGTGCAAGTATCCTTCGCCGCGGTATGCCTTTTGGATGTCTTCCATGTCTTCGGCGATATCGTCTTGGTTGTAAAGGTGGTCTTGCGCGATGTTTAATTTGGTCTCGTCGATTTCGACTTTGCGGTTTTCGGGAACAATCAGCTTTGCACCGCTAAAACGGTAACGTTCGCCGTCGCGAATGGTAATGTAGTAGCCGCGAATACAGCTGTCCTGGTTGACGTAGTTGCGCTGGATATCCATGGTCAAGTTGAGGCTGTAGTAACCGCGAGAGTAGTAGAGCGCCTTGATGTTTTCCAGCGAAAGGCGCATCATGAAGTCTTGCTTGGTGGTATCCATTTTACCGAATTCTTCGGGAATGTCAAGCTGTTCTTCTAGCTGGAAATTCGAGAATGCCTTGTTGCCCTTGATCTCTAGGTACCAAGGGTGCTTATCTTCTTCGGCAAAGCAGAGAAATGTGAGAGCTAAAAGAAGGAGTAGGATTTTTCTCATTTTGGATCCTCCTTTTGCTTAGAGGGCGATTCTATGGCCTCGCACCGTCCGATACCTAGTAGACAGGGGTTCCAGAATCGATACACATAGTTGATACCGATGTTCTTTTCCAAACGGTCGTTGCTTCCGGCTCCGGTACTGGTCAGGTATTGCTTGGAGTTCAGCATGCCGTTCAAGTACAAGGTGGGCGACAGATGGTTCTCGTGAGAATATTCGTCTTCTTGGAACACGGGTAGTGTGTAGTTGACGCCGAATTGTAGAGACTGGTCGTAAGTGGGGTTATCGCTTTGGTCTTGTGTATAGCCGAAGATCAAACTCAGGTTTTTGACCCAGCGGTCAAGCGAAACCGGTATCTTGAAATAACTGGAGTCCTTATCGCTAGTGGTGTTGCTTTCGAAGAACATCACCTTCATGTCGATATCGCCAATGTAGTCGCCGCCCAAGGTCTTGTTGGCTGTGGTCGAAATGACTTTACCGATTGCCTTGCCGGCAAGCTTGTTCCAGTCGGTTTCTTCGCCGTTGTCGTTTGCGATACAGCCTAGCAAAATGTTGTAGTAAATCGATGCGGTAGAAGATTCGTTGCCGCAGTTAGAAGACGGAATGGCCTGTAGGTTCGAAATGGTGCCTTGTAGGTCGAGGTTGATGGGGCATGTTTCTTTTTCTGTTTCGCTCGTTTCTGAACAGTAAGGGAGCTCTTGGCTACTGGAAACGTCGACCACGCCCTTCTGCCAAGGAACAACGTTCCATGAAATCATGAAGGAATTCAGTTCGAATTCGTAGATGTCCTTGACTCCGATAAAGCCGGTATTCGTGTTGGTGATGTCTCCGCGCAATAGCGGACGAACTGTGTTGCCAAGCACCCAAATATCCACGGTTAACGGAAGTGTTGCAAAGGGGGTTACGACAGCAATCGAATCCTTTTGGGAGTCGCTGATGTGCATAGACAAGTTGATCGGGCTCGATACGGAAATTTTTTCTTCTTGTGCTCCGCTCTTGCGTAGCTTGGCCACAAAGTTGTTGAACATGGTCAGGTACTTGTCTAGAGCTGTAGGTGTTACGTCGATATCCAGGTCTCTGTAAAATACCATCTTGTCAATAGAAATATCGCCTGTAATGGTGCTGTTCTTGATAATGCCTTCTTGGCTGTGCGGAATAATGAAACCGACGTTACCGCGGGCAATTGCCTCCGCTTCGCCGTAAATGACGTTGTTGAATTTGTAAGAAATTTTGGGAATGTTTGCGGTGATGAGCAACTCATCTTCGTTGTCGGTCATGGTACTGCTGATGTCTTCAAGCACAAGATAGTGAGAGGCAGTCTTGATGGAATAACGATCCGAATGGACGTTGATGGAATCCAGCCTCATGCTGTCTAGGTTAAACTGCAATGTACCCGAGATGACTTCGTCGTTTTCGTTGCGGGTTCTCGCTTCGTAAATGTTCAGGAGTCCGTTTTCGACATGGCCACGCATGTAGATGGGGAACTGCACCTTGGTCTTGGGCGGCTCGTAAATGGTGGAGTCTAGCCGGAGGTCTGCGGTGATGCCGGTGAGGCCTTTGCGGAGTTCGGCGGAAATGTCGATGTGCAAGTCCGTATTCTTGATTTCGCTGACTGTCCCCGGAATGAACCAGGAACCGTTCGCGTCTACGGTGCCCTTGAATATGAAGTCGTTATCGATAAAGCCTTCGGCCCAGAGTGTGCCTCCGTTGTCGCTTCCGTGCGAGAAACTCACGTGTCGCTTGTCGCTAAAGACGTTGTCGATAATCACTTGCGTGTTGCCGGTCCAGCCGCCGCCACCGATATCAAGGTAAGAGTTCAGTTCGATTTTGTCGTTTTCTGCAAAGATATTCAGCTTACGGATGTTGAACAGATCCGGCGGAATCTTTCGGAAGTTGATTTCTGCAAAACTCAAGTTGCCAATCAGCTTGTTGCCTTGGCTATACGTCAAGTCGCCGTTCAGCATACCCGAAGTAAGCGTGCTGTCGTTAAAGCCTTCTAGCAGTAGCGGAATACTGAATTCGTGAGAAGAAATGTTGGCGAATAGAACTTGGACGGGCAGGAACGTGGTTGGCCTGAAGTTGGGGTTGGAATCGTTAGGCAAAATGAAGACGGTGGATGCCGTGACGGAGTTCCTGTTGTGAATGGCTTTGAAGTTGTCGACGAAGAGCGTGTCTTCGTTTTCACGAATCGAAGTCTCGAGGCTCACGTTGAATGCGTCCAAACCGCCGTCCACGGAAAGGTCGAGTTTTCCGATACGGTTGTCAAAATCGTGGTGCCATTCGCCGCTGACCTTTCCGCGAATGTTCCTGCCTAGCTTGATGTCCGAGAAGGGAATCGTCTCGAAGATCACCTTGTCCGCTTCGACATCGAGAGCGATGGTGTCGCCGATGTGTACATACGCGCTTGCTTGCCCGCCATGCTGTTGCCGCACGTTCCACGATGTGTGGGGGTGCGGATCGTTCCATTTCACGTCGCCGTCGAAGTCGAAGGTTTCCTGAGGAGTGTAAATGACTCCGTTAGAGAAATCGATTCCCTTCTTGTTGATGGCGAGCATGACTTGCAGCGAGTCTGCAGTAATGTGGTAGGCGTTGATGATGGAGTTGATCTTGGCAAGGATTTTCAGGGAGTGCCCGTCAAAGGAACCGAAGGCTTTGGAGCGGGCACCTAGAGTGAGATTGCCTTGTGTCCAGTCTAGAGCCCATGGTTCGTAGGGCGAAATGTCGCCGGTAAACGTGAGCGATAACGAATCCTTGAAATTGACGATAGCGTCGATTTGGGAGCCTTGGCGGGTTTCTACGGAAACCGTCAGTTCGTTGTCGTAGAGTTCGCCCGATTTGATTTCCATGTCGAGCGGCATCATCTGTGGACCGAACTTGGCACTCATGTGTCTGACGCGCCCGCTAAAGAAGGCGTTCTTTTCTTTGTCCAAGGAGCCGTTCAGCTGGATGCTTCCGCCTTCGTCGTTTTGCAGCAGTACATCGGCCTCGATGTTGTCCAAGTCGCCAGAAAGATCGATGGTCACGTTTTCGGCAAGTAGCGGCCAGAAGGCTCCGATGCGCGTCTTGATGTTCGCTTCGTAGTTCGTGCGTTTCTTTTGCAAGTCAAAACTTGCGTTGGCGCTTACTTTAACTTTCCCGAGTTCGGGAACGGCCTTGGGGAGTTCTACGGGAATCCAATCTTCGGGATTGTCTATGGTAACGTCTGTTTTCGTCTTGATGCGGCCCAAGTTATTTTTGGGCGCTTCCGCACTTAAGGCGACGAAATCTTTTTGAGTCTTGACTATGCCGGATATCTTTAGCATGTCGCTGCTGAAGTCTGCATCGAGATCCAACTTCGCCGGACTCGAAATAAAGTCTCCGCTGATATTGTTCGCCTTGAGGGCAACCGTTTTTTCGCCACGGCTTTCTACGGAAATATCGCTCGCTTGCCAACTCTTGCCGTCAGAGAGAGAAACCTGCGCTTCCTTGATATTGACTTGGACTGGTATGGGGAATTTCAGTTTCTCCGGGAATTGGGGAATTTCGCCTGGTTTCTTTTTCGGGGAACTTTCTTTGGGCAATTGGATGACGGCTATGGCCGAATCCATTTGCAGGTTGACACCCTTTGGTTGCCCGAGCAAGGTAATTTCCAGATTCGGGTTCGAAACCTTAATGTCTTGACCGTCAAAAGAAACTCTAATGGAGTCGAAGTGGTGAGTCAGAAGATCGTCCATGCGGTGGCCATAAGGCGATATGGTGACCCCGGCAACGGTGTGTGGCGTCGATAGGAATCGTTCCAAAAGTGCATGCAGGAACCAGACGCCAAGGGCAATGGCGCCAACAACAGCCGTGGCGAAGGCGGCTGTTCCTAGAAATGTCGTCGGTCTCTTGATCAACTTGACTCCAATTATAGAAAATACAAGGATTCCAGTCTTGAAAATTTCCGGGCATGACGTCTGTAACTTGTTGAATGTCAAGGAGTTAGCCACTTTGAAAATAAAGATTAGTAAACGAAGAAATTTGTACCGGTTTTTGCGGTGTTTTTGGTGAATGTTTGTGCAGTATTTTTTATTTTTTTTGCCGAAATGTTTTTTCGGTTTGACATTTTGTGCCGCTTTTTCGATAGTATATTTGGAAATGAAAATCATCGCCTTCAGGGCAAAGGACTAAGATGAAGCTGATACATACCGCCGATTGGCATTTGGGCAACTCCATGCACGACATCGACAGGCTAGAAGAATCCAAACAGTTCCTGGATTGGCTCAAGGGGCAAATCGTGGATTTCGGGGCCGAATGCCTTATGGTTGCAGGCGATATTTTTGACACGACGAACCCTTCTGTAGAGGCTCGCCGCCTTTATTTTCGCTTTTTGGCCTCTTTGCTGGACACCCGTTGCAAAAATATTGTATTGGTGGGCGGCAACCACGATTCGGGGGCCTTGCTCGATGCCCCGCGTGATTTGCTGGAAGCGCTTAATATCCAGATGGTGGGCTCCCTTGGAGAACGCCCGGTCGAAGAATTGGTCAAGGAACTGAAGGACGGTTCCGGTAATGTAATTGGTGTCTGCGCGGCAGTCCCTTACGTACGCGAAATGGAATTGCGCCGTTTCAAGACGGAATCGATGGAAGATTTTGCGCAAAATACGTTTAAGGGCTTGTACGGTACCGTGTACGGGGTTGCCGAAAAGGTACGTAATGGTCGCGATATCCCCATTGTGGCGACGGGACATTTGTATGCCGCACAACTAGAAGGCCGCCCGGATAACGATGATGGTAGCGATGCCAAGGCTCATGGCATGCGCGACATTGTAGGCAACCTGGGAACCATTCCGGTGTCTGTTTTCCCGGAAGGCTTTGACTACGTGGCGCTCGGGCATATTCATTATACGACCATGGTCGCAAAAAATCCGAAAGTCCGTTATTCCGGTTCACCGTTTGTACTCGGCTTTGACGAAGCGGAAAGGGATCACCATATCTTGCTGGTGGAACTGGCGACGGGAGCAGCCCCTGTCGTGGAAAAAGTTGTCACTCCGCAGTATTATAGCTTCAAGCGCATATCGGGATCTATCGATAGCGTTAAGGTTCAGCTGAAACAGTTGGCTAAAACACCGTCCGAAAAGCCGTTGAAGGTAGAAGTGGTCTATGATTATACGCCGGGAGTGAACGTTCACGAAGCTCTTGCGGGAGTCATGGAAAACGCCTCCTTCGATGTGGTGAGCTGGAAGGTGAACCGTGCGGCGGCGTTCTCCGCCGAAAACTTTTCCGATGATACCCTTGAATCGGTAGATGTCTTGGATGACGAAGAAATCTTTAGACGCCTCTTGATGAGCAAACTCGGTGTAACCGAAGCGAATGATGAGTTCAATAAGGATTTTGAAAAGTATCTTCCGCTTTTTAAGCAGGTAGTGGAAGAAGTTGATGGCGAGGAGGCATAAACATGAAAATTTTAAAAGTTGAATTCGAAAATATCAATAGCCTTGCAGGGCAGTGGTGTATCGATTTTACGGATCCTTCCTACAGCGAGTTGGACCATAGTCTTTTTGTCATTAGCGGAAAGACGGGTATGGGTAAAACCAGTATTCTTGATGCCATTACGTTGGCTCTTTATGGTGCTACGCCCCGTCAAGGCTTGGTATATAACGGCAACGACGGTAATGCCGTCATGACGTCTGACAAGGGCAACTGTTTTGCCCGAGTAACCTACAAGTGTCAAAAGGGTGTTTTTGTTTCGGAATGGAACCAGCGCCGAGCCCGTGATAAGGCTGATGGCAATCTTCAGCCGGCTCAAGGTGAAATCTATCCCGTAGACAATCCGCAGCAAAAAGTGTTCAGCGGTAGAACGGGTGCCAATGGTGAACTGGGAAAGGCCAATGCCGAAATCATTCAGTTGGATTATTCGCAGTTCTGCCGCTCCATTATGCTTGCGCAAGGTGAATTCAGCAAGTTCTTGAACAGTAGCGAAAGGGAACGTGCCGACATTTTGGAAAAATTGAACGGTACGGAAAAGTACCGCCGCATCGGTAAAAAAGTGGGAGACCGCAGGAGCGGAGCAAGGGATGCGAAAAATAGTGCGCAGACTGCTTTCGATACGCTAAATAATGCCATGCCCAAGGCAGAAAAAATCGCTGCTGACGAGGCCTTGCTTGCGGAATTTGCTGAAAAAGAAAAGAATTTTGCCGCCCAAAAGACTGAACTGGAGTCAAAAATCGCCTGGCGCAACGCCCTGAATAATGCCCTGGATCGTATGAATAGGGTCGAGGGAGAACTTGCCAAGGCAAAACAGGGGAAGTCGGACTTTGCCGAAAGCGAAATCCGTCTTGCTCGTGCCGAAAAGGCGAGGGAATGCGTTTCCCTTTATACGGAATTGAATGGCCTGCGCACTCGTAAGGCTACCGATGAAAATGCGTTGAAACGGTTGATGGGCGACCTTCCGAAAGCTACGGAAAGCCTGAATAAAAGTAGCGAACAAAAGAAAAAGGCCGAAGAAGAAAAAGTGGCGGCGGAACAGTTTATTGCGGCCAATGAACCTGTTTGGAACGAAATTCGCAAACTTGATGAAAATCTGAGAAATGCGAAGTCCGTGATGAATGATTCTCAATCGCGTAAGGAAAAGGCTGCTCAAGACCTCGCTAATGCTGAACGGGAATTTCGTCTGGTAAAGGCTGCTATTCAAGATATCGACCCGAAGGTGCGAGAACTCAAGGCTGTTCAAGAGGCTAACGCCGGCGATATCAACCTTCGGCAGGTCGTGCCTCAGAGTGAATCCCTTGTAGCGCAAATCCGCAAGTTTGACAGCGAAATTTCCGTCGCACAAAACGCTAAAAAAGTGGCCGTAGATGATTGTGCTAAAGCCGAAGAAGAATTGAATCGACTGTCCGAGAAAAAGCAGGGCTTGCTCCAGGAGCAGCAAGACTTGTTCAAAGATGATGTCCTGGTACTTGCGGATGTAATCCAGAAGCATTTGGTCGATGGTGAAGCCTGTCCGGTTTGCGGATCCAGGGAACATCCTGCCTGCAACCACGAAAAAAACACTTCCGTAGACGGATCTCGTGTATTGGGCGTCGCTGAAAAGATTCGCGAACTTAACGCCAAAATGCAAAAGGTGGAGTCTTCTCTAGGACAGTTCGAAGTTGCGAAGACACGCGCGAAGACCGCTGAAAAGGCTGCTGTAGAAAGCATTGATTCTCTGACGAACCAAATGCAGGAATCTGTTCAACAAGTCACTTTGCTTTGGAAGCCTTGGGCCGAATTCAATATGGATTCCGTTTCGGCGGTGTTGAAAGACTTGAAACTGCGACTGTTGACGTTCGAAAAGAACCAGGCGGAATTAGACGCTTTGGCGAATAAACTTGATATTGCGCGGAACAACGAAACTCTTTATAACGACAAGGTGACGCAGGCGCAGGCAAACCTGGATGCAGAAACGAAGTCGTTCGGTAAATTTGTGGCGGAATTCGAAAAGTTGAAGGCTGCCCGAATCGAAAAGTTTGGCCGCAAGAACGTAGATGTGGAATCGGCGGCGGCAACGGACCGAAAAAATGCGGCAACGGAGGCCTATAACGCAGCAGATAACGCTCTTTGTGCTTCCGAAAAGTCTTGCAGCGAACTCAATACGAGAATTGCTACGCTTAAGGATTCTCTAGCACAGACTGTCGGCAATATCGAAAAGGCTTCTGCCGATTTTGCGGAAGCCCTCAAGGCAAAGGACTTTGCAGACGAATCTGCTTATTTGGCTGCGGCCATGCCCGAAACGGAGTTTAATCAGCTGCAAGCCCGCAAGAAGGCTGTAGATGAATCTCTTGCGTCGGCGAGCCGCTTGCGCCAGGAGGCTTTTGAAAATCTTGAAAAGGTCAAGGCGGAACGTTCCGACGAAAAGCCTCTCGAAACGCTCCTTGATGAAAAGAAAAAACTGGAAGATGACTTGACGGTTTGGCAGCAGAAAGCTGGTGCCGCTCAGGCCCATGTCAAGAGCTATAGGCAGAACCTGGCTCAATTGCAGGTACTTGAAAAAGACCTTGAGGCGAAAAAGGCTGAATTGGCCCGTTGGGATGCCATGGGCGAATTCTTCGGCGTCAAGGACGGCAGTGATTTTGCCACCTTTGTGCAGGGGTTGACATTTAAGTCGCTGCTTAAATTGGCAAATAGGCATTTGGCGATAATCAAGGACCGCTTCAGGCTGGTGGCGAAAGGTAACCTGGGCTTTGAAGTGGAAGATGCGGAATTTGACCATAACCGTGGAATCTCGAATCTGTCTGGCGGCGAAAAGTTCCTGGTGAGTCTCTCGCTGGCCCTCGGTATTGCAGACTTTGCCAGCCGCAATGTTCGCGTAGAATCCCTGTTCATGGACGAAGGCTTCGGTACTTTGGACGATGCCACCTTGGAAGATGTGATGAATTGCCTCCGTAGCCAGCAGCGCGAAGGCAAAATGCTCGGAATTATTACCCACGTGGAATCGGTGGTGAACAGCATTGGCCAAAAAATTGAACTCGAAGCTGCTCAACAGGGGCATAGCATCATCAAGGGGCCAGGTGTGAGCCGGGGCACTGCAGTGGCCTGACTTGACAAAATCTGAAAATTACTATATTTTTGTGCAGTAAAACAAATGTTCACTATGTAGCGCTTTGTATAGTGATCATAAAGTTTGTGAGGTGCACATGGCCCTAGAAAATATGGATTTGGAACAACGACAAGCGGTGGAAACCACCGAGGGTTATGTGCGCGTGGTGGCGGGGGCTGGGTCCGGCAAGACCCGGACGCTGACCCAGCGATACCTGTACCTGGTGAAGGAGATGGGCATTTCGCCGTCGAACATCCTTTGCGTCACGTTTACCAACAAGGCCGCGAACGAAATGAAAAAGCGAATCCGCACGGTGTTGGGCGGCGACGACAGCGGCTACATTTCTACGTTTCACGGTTTTTGCGTGCGATTCTTGCGCGAAGAAATCCATGTGCTGAATTATCCGAAAGAATTCATGATTCTGGACGAAGACGACCAGAAGTCCCTTTTGCACAAGGCCTACGCCGATTTGGGCTACTCGCTCAAGGATTTGAAAATCAGCAGCGTCATCGACTACATCGGGGGCCGTAAGGCGGCCGACATCAATTACGTCTCGCTTTTTGCGGAACTGCCATCAGAGGGCATGACCACTAAAGATCACCTGCTTGCGCTTTCGGATGCTACCGATGACAAGTGGATGCGGGTTTATTACCGCTACCTTTACGAACAGAAAAAGAATTACGCGCTGGACTTTGACGACCTGATTCTTTCGACGCTCTACATTCTCGAGAACTTTCCGGAACAGCTCGACAAGTGGCGCAAGCGCATGATGTACATCATGGTCGACGAATACCAGGATATCGATGGTCAACAGTACCAGCTGGCGGATTTGCTGGCGAGCTACCACAAGAACCTTTTTGTGGTGGGTGATCCGGACCAGACTATTTACGGTTGGCGCGGCGCCGATGTCAACCGCATTCTGGAATTCGACAAGACCCACGAAAACACCAAGACCATTTTGCTGCAGAACAATTACCGCTCCACGCCGAGCATTTTGAAAGTGCCGGATGCGGTTATCAAGAACAACAAGTTCCGAATCGAGAAAGTCTTGAGGCCACAAAGGGTTGGCGGCAAGACGCCTGTCTTTTACCATGCCAAGAACACCCGCGAAGAAGCCAAATGGATTGTAGAGCAAATCCAGAATGCCGTGCAAGCGGGTAGTGTCCATTACAAGGATATCGCAGTGCTTTACCGTATGCACTCGCAGTCGCGTTCCGTAGAAGAAGCATTGATGGCCGAAAACATTCCTTACAAGGTTTACAGCGGTGTCGGATTTTACCAGCGCAAAGAAATCAAGGATGTCATTTGCTACTTGCGTATGCTGGTATACGCTGATGATTTATCGTTTGTACGTACGGTGAATACGCCCAAGCGCCAGTTCGGCCCGAAGAAGATTGCGACTTTGCAGGCCTTTGCCGATGCCCGCGGAGTCGGGCTTTACGAGGCTCTGCTTGAAATCGTTTCGGAGGCGGGCCTTTTGAACAATGTGGCGGCCGATGTTTCGTCGCAGGCGGAACTTTCTTCTGTCGGCGACGAAAGTCAAAAAATCGATTTCGACTGCAAGGGATTCCTGGCCCGGAGCAATGTGGTCGAATACGTGAAGCTGATCGAGAAGTACCGTTCCCGCTACAAGGACATGAGCGTCTCCGAAGTCCTCGCGAAAATCCTGCGCGAAACCAAGTACGAAGAAATGCTGCGTTTAGACGGTGACGAAGACCGCCTGGACAATTTGGCGGAACTCAAGCAAGGCATTCTGGAATTCGAAAATTACTACGAAGAAGACGCTTCGCTAGATGAATACTTGCAGAACATCGTGCTGTTCACGAATACCGACGAAGACACCGAAGAAAAAGACCGCGTGCAGCTCATGACGATTCACAACGCGAAAGGCTTGGAATTCCCGTACGTATTCGTGTGCGGCTTGAACGAAGGTTTTTTCCCGGTCAAGCGCGTGCAGAACAAGATCCAGCTCGAAGAAGAACGCCGCCTGGCCTATGTGGCATTTACCCGCGCCGAGAATGTACTTTGCCTAAGCGATGCCGAAGACGGCGTTGCAGGCGAAAGCGGAACACGTTACCCTTCCAGATTCCTGCTTGAAATGGATATGGGCGGTTTGAACATCGCCCGCGGCATTTCAGAAGATTTTCTTGAGGCCGCGAAAGCCTACATTGCAAATATCGATCGCGACCGCGAATTTTTGAGCGACGAAAGCCTTGGGCTTGTAAAGAAGGCGCCTTCGGCCGAGTTTGCCGTAGGCGACCGCGTGGTGCATAAAATCTTTGGTGCAGGAATCGTGAAGGCGGTAGACGAAAAGAACTTCTGTTACGAAATCGCTTTCGAAAAATTTGCGACCCCGCGCTCTATCCAGTTTGACTTTCCTTTGACGAAAATTCCGTAATTACTTTAGTGCTTTTTTGTGCATTTGCGTGCGTTTGACAATTTATGTCAGGCGCATTTTGTTATATTAGTGCACATGGTAGCACTAAACAAATCGAAAGCGAAAAAAGAAATTGAGTTCCTTTGCACCGAATGCGGCAACACCACGCCTAAGTGGGCGGGCAAGTGCCCGTTCTGCGGTGCATGGAGCAGCCTCAAGGAACACGTGGTCGAAAATATTCTCGAGGGCGGTCGAGCCTCTCGCGGCTTGGGCGGTCCGGTGCATAAGGTGGTGCCGCTCAAGGATGTAGCGACCGAAGATACGCGGCGGCTGAGCTCCGCCAATGCCGAATTTGACCGCGTGCTGGGGGGCGGGCTTGCACCAGGTTCCCTGGTGCTCATTGGTGGCGATCCTGGAATCGGTAAGTCCACGCTCGTGCTTTCGACGCTCGCCACCATGACAGCCGCCGGCGTCAAGACGCTTTACGTGAGCGGCGAAGAGAGTGCGGTTCAAGTCAAGCTCCGCAGCGAACGCTTGAATGTCGCGGGCTCCGACATGCTTTTGCTATGCGAAACTAGCCTCGAAAAAATCCTCTCACAGGCGCAGGAACTCAAGCCGCAAGTGCTAGTGATTGATTCTATTCAGACTGTCTACAAGAGCGATTTGTCGGGCACTCCAGGGTGTGCTACACAGCTTCGCGAATGCACGCTCGATCTGATGGTGTTTGCCAAGAATACAGGCTGCATCACGATTCTGATCGGGCATGTGACCAAGGATGGGCAAATTGCGGGCCCGCGTATTTTGGAACACATGGTCGATACCGTCGTGTACTTCGAGGGCGACCGCAATCACCAGTACCGCATTCTCCGCACCATCAAGAACCGTTTTGGCGCAACAGACGAAATCGGTGTATTCGAGATGACGGGGCACGGGCTTTCTCCGGTCGAAAATCCCAGCCGTGTGTTCTTGCAAGAGAATGTTCCGCCGACGCCCGGGAGCGTGGTTTGCTGCACCTTGGAAGGCTCCCGCGCGATGCTCTTTGAAACGCAGGCCTTGGTAAGTTCTACGACCTTCGCTGTTCCCCAGCGAGTGGCTGCGGGAATCGATTCCAAGCGGCTGACGATTATTCTTGCTCTGCTGGAAAAATTCGGTGGGGTCGTCGTCGGTGCATCAGATGTGTTTGTTTCGATTGCCGGCGGGCTGAAGGTCTCCGACACATCATCGGACCTCGCCTTGGCGCTAGCCATCGCGAGCAATCACCTAGGTATCCCGCTGGGACGCCAGGCTATCGCCATTGGCGAACTGGGACTGTCTGGCGAGGTCCGTTCCGTGAGCCTGTTGGAAACACGGCTCAAGGAAGCCCGCCGCCTGGGAATCACCGAGGCGGTCGTGCCCGCGGGTGGACGCCTCCCCGAAAACACCTCCGGCATGAAAATCGTGCAAGTCAACACCCTCTCCGAAGCTGTAAACTGGTTGATGGACAAAAAGTAATTACCGCGGGCGAAAGTGAGCGGTCTTATAACAAAAGCCCCGGTTCTTCACCGGGGCTTCTTAAATCCGTTAAGGTTCTAGACTACTCTTCGTCGTCAGCGGCTTTTTTTCTTTTCTTCTTCTTGCCCGAAGAACCTGTGCCTTCGACCTTGATGTCGGCGGCCTTTTCACCACGCTTGGTGAAGCCGTACTGACGCGGGTCAAAGCCTGACGGGAACTGGGTCTTGTTGTCGTAGATTACCTTCTTGGCGGTGAACTTTTCGATCTTGGCGCCTTCGAGGTTTGCGCCGGAGAAGTCCACGTCTTCCATCTTGGTGTCGGCGTCAATCTTGATGCCCTGCATGTTGGCGTTGGTGAAGTTCACCTTTTCGAGCTTGGCACCGGCAAAGCTTACACCGGCGAGCTGGGCGAGAATGAAGTCGGAACGTTCAATGGTGGAATTCGCGAAGTTGGCCTTGGTGAGGTCAGCTTTGTCGAAGATGTTCTTGCGAACGTAGGCGCCGTCGAACACGGCCTTCAGGAGTTCTGCGTTCTGGAAAGCGTTCTTGCTCACTTCGGTATCGTAGAAGGATGCCTTAGAAAGCTTGGCCTTCGTGAACGAGCTCTTTGCGACGGAGCCCTTGTCGAAAATCACGCCAGTCAGGTCCTGGCCGTCGAACTTCATGTTCTTCACGGTGGACTGGGCAAACTTGGCCTTCTGGAGCTGAGTCTTGGAAAGGTCGACGTCATTGAAGGTCGTCAAGGAAAGGTCGGCGTCCTGCAGGTTCACGTTCTTGAATTCTGCACCGCTGAAGTTAGCCTGAGAAAGACCTGCCTTGGCGAAGTTCACGTCAATGAGGTCGACGCCCTTGAAATTGGCGGCGATCAGGTTACAGGCGGTAAAGTCGGTCTTGACGATGGTGGCCTTGCGGAGGTCGCTGTTAGCCATCAAGGAACGGGAGAAGTTTGCGCGGGTCAGGTTGGCCTTGCTGAAGTCTGCAGCGGTCAGGTCCACATCCATGACGGACGCCTGGGTGAGGTCAGACTTGCTGAAGTCAGCATTGTCGGACACCTTCATAGCGTCGAGACGCGCGTTTTTCATGTTGGTCTTCGGGAACTTGCTGTCCAGAAGGGTTGCACGATAAAGGTTGGCTTCTTCGAAGTTAACGCCTTCGAAGGAAGAAGAGCGAATGTCGGCACCACTGATGGTTGCCTTGGAAAGGTCTGCACCTTCGAAGTTTGCTCCGCTAATCACGGCGTTCTGGAAAGACACGCCCGGGAGCTTGGCGCCCTGGAAGTTCGGACCTTCACCGGTAGCACGGCGGAAGTCGGTCGTGTGTGCAACGGCCTTGGAATTTTTGAAATTAAAGCCGTCGATACGCTTGTTGCTGAAAGAAACGTTCAGGTCCTTGCCTGCCCAGTTGTCTTGGGCAAAAACATTGAGAGCAAGCGCGCTCACAAGGCACAGGCCGAACTTGGATACACTCTTCATATTCATATAAATTCCCTTTTAAGGATAAACCAAATAACGGATAGCTCTAAAATAACTAAAAAAAATGGCAAATAACAATAAAAAAGAAAAAAACTTCATAAATAAATGCTAATTTGTTCCCCGAAATGGCAAATTTTACCTCAAATCGGTACGATGTGGTGGTTTGCGGGGCCGGTCCTGCCGGTCTCATGGCTGCCTGTACCCTTGGCCGCTTGACCTCCGGTACTAGACGGATTTTGCTTCTGGACAAAAAGGAACCTTGGAAGGAACCGATTTTCTGTGCCGAAGCAGTGTCTAAGGATCGCCTGAACGCGTTGTGGCCGGTAGACAATTCTTTTGTCCGCGGCTCCCTTTCGGGTATTTACTTTACCTCGCCCAAGCGCTACCGTGCTGAATTCTACAGCAAGGACTGTGGCTTGATTCTGGACCGAGCCAAGTTCCACCATTCCCTTTCGGATGGCTGCGTATCTGCAGGCGTGGAATGCCGCTATGATGCGCTGATCAAGAAATTGGAAAAGGCCGAAGATGGTTGGAATCTTTCAGTGTCGGTCGGCGGCGAAATCGAAACCTTGTTTGCGGAGGCCGTCATCGATGCGACTGGTCCGAGCTGCAGGCTGACTCGCGAAATCGAGTGCCTTAAGGGTATCGAGTCTGGCGATACCGATTTGGAACCCGCTATCTTTGCGGTGGCCGACGGAATTGAACACAGCAAGGAACACATTGAACTGTTCTTTGGCTCTGAATTTGAATCGGGCTACGGCTGGATATTCCCCCGCGACGGCAAGGAAGTGAATATCGGTTTCGTGCTGGGGAAGGATGTGGATCACAAGGTTCCCTTGCGCCAAAAACTGTTGGACTTCATTGCCCGGGATTACCCGAATGCAAAGGTCAAGGCCGTGTATGGCGGCATGATCGCTTGTGGCCAGTCGACAAAGCCTATGGCCAAATGCGGACTCTTTAAAGCCGGCGATGCTGCTAGCTGCGTGAACCCCATTAGCCGTTCGGGTATTGTGGAATCGCTCCTTTGCGGACGGATTGTCGCAGAATCGGTCCGGGAATGGCTGGGAGATTCCGGAATGAATCGTAGCGCCATTGAGGCGAAGGTTCTTGACCGCTGGATGGCTGCCCTCGGCAAAAAGCATTTGCAGGTGGCTCACGCTAAAGTTGGCTTTAATAAAATTAGTGACAAGCAGTTTGACCGTGCGGCGTTCAAGCTTTCGAAGCTTCCGCGCGAAAAGCAGACCTTGTTCCGTATATTCTTCAATGTTTTGTGGGCTGCACCTTCCTTGATCTGGAAGATGCGTTCCTTCTTGCGGTAGGTTTATGAGCGAATTAATGGATGCACGCCTAAGCGAGATTCGCGAAAAGTTTGCAAGCTTTAGCGACCCCGATGACAAGTGGAAATTCCTCTTGGATTTGGCTCGCGCCCACAAGGGAATGGACGCCGCCTTGAAGGCCGAAAAGTTCATTATCCAGGGTTGTGCCTCTACCATGTACCTGGTTCCGAATTTTGACGGCGCCAAGATCCATTTTGAAATGGATGTGGAAGGCGGTACCACGAATCCGCTGATTAGCCGCGGTCTTGGAGCCTTGGCACTCAAGGTCTACAACGACATGGCTCCCGCAGACATTCTCGCCGTGGATCCGAAGTTCTTTCAGGATATAGGCCTTAACGTGGGACTTTCTCCTACCCGCTCCAACGGCTTTGCGAGCCTGGTCAAACAGATTTATTTATATGCAAGGGTCTTTGCGGCCCTCGCCAAAAAATAGGTATGAAAAAGTAGGTTGAACATGTTTAGTTTTTTGAATGGCAAAAGCCCCTTTGATGAAGCAGAAGAACGCCTGGAAGCAGGCGACACCGTCAACGGAAAACCGAGACTCCCGTCGGGCCCGATTATGGGTTGGCAAGATGGAGTGTTCCTCTTGGTCATCATCGGCTTGATCGTGGGCGGCTATCAGTATTACCAGTACGTAAAACGCAACTGTACCGAAACATTCGCCAAGTGCGACGCCCTGTATGTGGCTGCTACCGAAGACGCCACCAAGTTCGCCGAAGTGGAAGCCTGCTACGAGGCTACCTGGGATCTCGCTTTCGTGAGCGACACGATGGAAGTTCTTCGCCAGAATCGCTTGGGTCAGATTGAAGATCTGCGCAATGCTCAAAAGGATTTGCTCACTAGCGCCAATGACGCTCTCGATAAGGGCGACACCGCCGCTGCCGCAAAGATCGTGACGGAATACAAGGGAGCCATGCTCCTTTATACCGGCGACAAGAGCGAATGGGACGAAATCGTGAAGATTGCCGAAATCCAGGCCGCCAAGGCTGCCGCAACCGCCGCCGCTGCAGAGCCTGCTGCCGATTCCGCTGCTGCTGATTCCTCCGCCAAGAAATAATATATTGCAGGAGTAACGAAAAACCCGCCTAAACGGCGGGTTTTCGTTTTTTAAAGGGTCGTGACCACGATTTCCCTCTCGGTTTCCGAGAGGATTTTTATTTCAATCTTGTGCGTGAGACCGGGGTCGTTATCTTCCAAGCGTTCCGGCCATTCGATCAGGCTGATTCCCTTTTCGAGGTAGTCGGGGTCGAGGCCGACTTCGTTCAAGTCGGCGCCGCCGTCCAGGCGGTAAAGGTCGAAGTGGAAAATCGGCGGGTTGTTGGGGTATTCGTGAAGAATGGTGTAGGTGGGGGAGCAGACAGACCCTTCGAAACCGAGACCTTTGCAGACCCCGCGACTGATGACCGTCTTGCCGGCGCCCAGGTTGCCATAAAGAGCTACCTTGTCGCCCGGCTTCAGGCTCCGGCCAAATTCGATGGCCCAGTTGTATGTTTCTTCTTCGCTATTGAATATCACTTCTTACTTCCAACTTCCAACTTCCTACTTCCTACTTCCTACTTCCCACTATACTACAACTTCTCTTTAAACTGTTCGTAGGTGAACTTGTGGAGCAAATGGAACTTGCCCTGTTCGTCGAACTTGCCAATGCTCGGGTGACGCACTCCGTTGAAGAAC